>CABPCP010000033.1 GCA_902406105.1 uncultured Mordavella sp. | reverse complement strand
GGGGGATTTTTAAAAAGCCCCCGGCCCCAATTGAAAATGCCCTGTCCCTTTTTAATCTATCCAACCTTCAATTTAAATTTCTGGATTTCTTTCTCTGTGGATACTTTTTCAATCAATGCTCCAATCCCGCGCAGTTTTTCTTCAAATCTCTCGTATCCACGCTGAATATATACAATATCATCCACGATCGTGATTCCTTCTGTAGCCAGACCGGCAATGCACAGCGCTGCTCCAGCCCTCAGGTCCGGCGCGCTGACCCTTGCTCCTGACAGCGCTTTCACCCCTTCAATCGTGGCAGAATTTCCTTCTATTTTAACGTTAGCCCCCATTCTGGCTAATTCATCTAAATATTTGAACCGGTTTTCAAAAATACTCTCAGTGATCGTACTGGTTCCTTTAGACAACGCAAGCGTCACACCAATCTGCGGCTGCATATCTGTCGGGAATCCTGGATATGGCAAAGTCTTCACATGCGTGCTTTTTAAATCGCCCTTGGAAACCACTCTTACCGCATCATCGAACTCTTCTACTTCGCATCCCATCTCTACCAATTTCGCGATTGTTGCTTCCAGATGTTTGGGGATTACATTCATAACGGTCACGTCTCCCTTGGTCGCTGCCGCTGCAAACATAAAGGTACCCGCCTCGATTTGATCTGGAATGACCGAATACTCTGTCCTGTGCAGGCTCTGTACCCCGCGGATCCGAATCACGTCCGTCCCGGCGCCTCGGATATTCGCCCCCATGCTGTTCAAGAAGTTTGCCACATCAACGACATGAGGCTCTTTCGCCACATTTTCCAAGATTGTGATGCCTTCCGCCATTGTTGCCGCCATCATCACATTGATCGTAGCTCCTACGCTGACCACATCAAAATAAATGTGTTCTCCTTTGAGGCGCTCTGCCTCCGCGATGATCTTCCCGTGTTCAATCTCAACCTCCGCTCCCAGCGCTCGAAATCCCTTCAAATGCTGATCGATCGGACGGCTTCCAATGTTGCAGCCTCCCGGAAGAGCAACTTCCGCTCGTCTATATTTTCCAAGCAACGCTCCTAAAAGATAATAAGAAGCTCTGATTTTCTTGATATAATCATATTCAATATTAAAATCTGTGACTCCTCTGCCGTTGATCGTCACCGTATGTCTGTCGACCCGATGAACAGAGGCCCCGATCCCAGCGATCGCATCTAACAGCACATTGATATCATTCACATCTGGCAGGTTCTCAATCCGAACAGTCTCGTCCGTCATGATCGCCGCCGCCAAAATCGCGAGCGCCGCATTTTTGGCTCCCCCGATCTCCACCTCTCCGACGAGCGGATGCCCGCCTTTTATAATATATTGCTCCATGTCACACCTCGATATTCCTTTACTATTACTCTCCCATATTCCGTATTTCTTATTCGTATTCCACGATATTATAACACAGAATCTCTGTTTGTAAAACATTTTTTACAAGTATGTAACTATTCTGTAATATTTTCACGATTTCTGTAGAATTTCAATTACTTTTTCAATCGTTTCATCCAAACGAAGTCCATCTTCACAGACAGTGATATCCGCATACTTTTCAAACAGTCCGCAGCGCTCCTCATATAAATCTCTTAGTGTCTGGCCGTCCTCCAAGACCACGCCCCGGCTTCTGGCATTTTTAAGCCTTTTATTGATCGTCTCAAACGATGCCTTTAGATACACGATCGTTCCGATCTGCTGATAATGACGCATCGCTTTTTCGCAATAGACAACGCTTCCCCCTGGTGATACTACTGTATGTTCTGTTTTGAGGCCGGCGTTGATCCGCTCCTCAACCTCAAGAAATCCCTTGATCCCTTTTTCCGCAATGATTTCCTTCAAAAGTTTTCCTTCCGATTCCTGTATCAAAAGGTCCACATCGATAAAACGATATCCAAGCCTCTTTGCGATGATGACGCCTATCGTACTTTTACCTGCCGCAGGCATTCCGATCAAGATGATATTGTCCATGCAAGAACTCCTTTTCCTATGTTCAGACGTTATTTTATCACATCTTCCCCTATCCGTCCACCGAAAAAGACAGGAGAGCCGTCCAAGAGATTTCTCTTTGGCGCTCCCCTGCCGACAGCAAAATAAAAACTATCATTTCCCCATATAGAATGTTTTCTTATACTTCCTGTACTCACGGCGTCTCTGGCAAAGCTCCTGGCAGACCATGACCTGTGTAAGATCCCGCAGCCATTTCCCTGGATTTTCCTCTCCATCCTTTGCCCGGTCGTAGATTCTCGCGCACATCAGGCGCATTTGGAGTTGATCCGGATATTCGTCATAGATCATACTCCCATCATACATCAGCCGGTCGCATTCCTCTTCCACAAATGGCATCATCCGTTTGGCCGTGGCCGGGTATATGCTCTTCATATAATCATAATCCCGCCTTGCGGTTCTTTCTTCGTCATCGCCAAGAAACGGCGTCTGGTAAACCATATAAAAAGGCAGTCTTTCCTTCATCTACCTGCACCCCTGAATGATCTATCTGTCTTATTATATGCGTTCCTCAGACAAATGTGCCTTTTTACAAATTCAAAACGGCCTTTTAGATCACCCGGATTTTCTGCCGCTCTATTCGTCATAGACGCAAATGCGGGGAACTGCTCCTGAATTTCGCGCACTTCTGATACCATTCCAAAATATACAGCCACCGCGTATTGGGCCTCCCTTACTCTTCTCTCTTTTTAGCAAATCTTGGATGATCCGACTTTTCTGACTCGTGTCCGCGTAAGTCAAGCAAGCGCTCCGTCTCTCCTTTCCCACATAAAACGGCGTATGTGTATCTAGATCAGAATAGGCGTATATATAATACTTTAATTCATCGATCGTCTCCCACCTGAATCTGCAAAAAGGGACTGCTATATATCTTTGAAATACAGCAGTCCCTTTTCTGATCTTCTGTTTTTCGCAGCACTTTCTTTAAGCTCTTTCGCTGTAGTGATGCGCCTCTTCCAACATCATATCTTTGACTTTCATCAGCCGGATCTGTGAGCTTCGCTCATTCTCATCCAGCTTCATAGTAATATACTTGATGGTCTCCTGTGCTTCCGGAATGATCACGTGCTCCAAAGCGTTTACACGGCGTCTGGTCTTCTCAATCTCCGCCGCCATCAACTGGCACGCCTTCTCCGTCTCCGCAAGTTTCAACATATCCGGCAGAATATCTGCCAGGGATTTCACCGCCCCATCCAAATCACTGGATGTAAAAGCAAATCCATAAGAATAGATATCATTGGCGTCCGCCGTTCTGGTCTTCGTCTCAAAGGCCGGTATATTCACGCTCATGACATTTTTCTTTCCAACTCCCAGGCTCACCTCTTGTTTCGGCGCCATCAAAGCGGTGTTCAAGGTAGCCGCGTCCATTCCGGCTTTCGCGATGACAAAGTTCTTATTTGCAGAGAGGATTCCGGCTTCTACCTTCTCACGGAGCGCCATATTCTCCTTTGCCAGCTCCAGGAACTGACGCATCAACTCGTCACGCTTATCCTTCAGAAGTTTGTGGCCTCTTCTGGCGGTGGCAAGCTTTTTCTTAGTCTTGGTCAGCTCCATACGAGTAGGAGTGATCTGTGTAGATGCCATTATATCTGCCTCCTTTTTGTTGCATAACGCCATGCGCCAGCTTGATTCCTTATCTTTTCGGAAGATATCCTTCGCTTTCGCTCTGGATATCTACTTTCACACTAGGCTCGATAATACCTCGCCAAGTGTTCAAGCACCGCTGGCGGGCGTCCGCCCTATGCATGAATCTTTTCACAGCCATGCCCCAGCTTGATTCCGCTTCGCTCCATCTCGCTGGCGGGCGTCCGCCCTATGCATCCGCCCAGGTGTATCCATTTGCAGGCAAGCCTGCATGGCTACACCTGCACGTCTGCGCATGGCTTACTGTTTCCCATAGTATTCATCCAAGAATTTATCATCGATTCGCTTCAGCTCGGACCTCGGCAGAATGGACAGCAGTTTCCAGCCAATATCCAGAGTTTCTTCGATGGACCTATCTGTATTGTACCCTTGGTTTACATATTCTTTCTCAAAAGCGTCCGCGAACTGGGCATAGATCAAATCGATCTCCGTCAGCGCCGCCTCGCCAAGGATCGTCATCAGCTCTTTAGCGTCTTTTCCTCGTGAATATGCCGCAAACAACTGGTTCATAGTATTGGAATGGTCCGCTCTTGTCTTTCCTTCGCCGATTCCCTTATCTTTCAGACGGGAAAGAGATGGCAGCACATCGATCGGCGGCTGGAGTCCCTTCCGGTACAGGTCACGGCTTAAGATCACCTGTCCTTCCGTAATATATCCGGTCAGGTCAGGGATCGGATGGGTCTTATCATCTTCCGGCATAGTCAGGATCGGGATCATAGTGATACTTCCGATCTTGCCTCTCTGACGTCCCGCGCGTTCATACATCTGAGCCAGGTCTGTATACATGTAGCCCGGATATCCACGGCGTCCCGGAACCTCCTTTTTCGCCGCGGAAATCTCACGGAGCGCGTCCGCGTAGTTTGTGATATCCGTCAAAATGACCAATACATGCATATCCTTCTCAAAAGCCAGGTATTCCGCCGCCGTCAGCGCCATACGCGGCGTTGAGATACGCTCTACCGCCGGGTCGTTCGCCAGATTGACAAACAAAACGGTACGGTCGATGGCTCCCGTCTCCTTGAAGGATTCTACGAAGAAGTTAGATTCCTCGAAAGTAATACCCATAGCCGCGAATACAACAGCAAAGTTTTCATCTTTTCCTCTTACCTTCGCCTGTCTCGCGATCTGAGCCGCCAGTTGTGAATGGGGCAGACCGGAACAGGAAAAGATCGGCAGCTTCTGGCCTCGTACCAAAGTGTTCAGTCCGTCAATCGCCGACACACCAGTCTGGATAAACTCGGACGGGTACACACGAGCCGCCGGATTCATAGGCAGGCCGTTGATATCTCTTCTCTCCTCCGGCAGGATCTCCGGTCCATCATCAATGGGGCGTCCCAGCCCATCGAAAACACGTCCCAGCATATCGCCGGACACGCCCAGCTCCATGCTTCTTCCCAGGAAACGTACTTTACTATTGCTCAAGTTGATACCAGCCGCGTTCTCGTAGAGCTGTACAACCACATTATCTCCGTCCACTTCCAGCACCTTGCAGCGGCGTTTCTCTCCATTGGCGAGTTCGATCTCCCCTAATTCATCATAAGCTACGCCTTCTACGCCTTTTACCATCATCAGCGGTCCGGCAACTTCCTGTATGGTTCTATATTCCTTTGGCATTAGAAGTCCTCCTTTCCGAACGCGCCCGCGATTTCCGCGTCAAGTTCACTCATGATCTTCTCGTATTCTGTCTCAATCTGATCTACCGCGGTATATTTATAGCGGCCGATCCTCTCTCTGACATCCATTCCAAGAAGCGCCCTCATAGAAGCGCCCTTATTTAACGCTTCCAGAGACTTCTCGTAGAATGCCAGCACTAATTTCATCATCAGATACTGTTTCCTGAGCGGCGTGTAAGTATCCACTTCATGGAAGGAGTTCTGATGCAGGAAGTCCTCACGGATGGATCTTGCCGCTTCCATCTTCAGACGGTCTGCCGGAGACAGGGCATCCATACCTACCATCTGCACGATCTCTTCCAATTCCGCCTCATCCTGAAGAAGACTCATCATCTTTTGACGATCCTCCATCCAGTCCGGCGCCACTGTACTGTTAAACCAGCCGCTGACATTGTCAAGATACAGCGAATAACTGGTCAGCCAATTGATCGCCGGGAAATGCCTCTTATACGCCAGGTTAGAATCCAGTCCCCAGAACACCTTTACAATACGCAGCGTTGCCTGAGAAACAGGCTCCGAAGTATCTCCGCCCGGAGGAGACACCGCTCCGATCACGGAAAGAGAACCTTCTCTTCCTTCTTTTCCAAGAGAGATCACATGTCCAGCTCTCTCGTAGAACTCTGCCAGACGTGACCCAAGATACGCCGGATATCCTTCCTCTCCAGGCATCTCTTCCAGACGTCCGGACATCTCACGCAGGGCCTCTGCCCATCGGGATGTGGAGTCTGCCATCAAAGCTACCGAGTAGCCCATATCACGGAAGTACTCCGCAATAGTGATTCCCGTATAAATGGAAGCTTCACGGGCCGCGAAAGGCATATCTGACGTATTGGCGATCAGCACCGTCCGCTCCATCAAAGACCGGCCGGTCTTAGGATCTTTCAGTTCTGGGAACTCGTTCAGAACGTCTGTCATCTCATTGCCGCGCTCGCCGCAGCCGATGTAGACAACAATGTCCGCCTCTGCCCATTTCGCCAACTGATGCTGGATGACCGTCTTACCGCTTCCAAAAGGTCCGGGCACCGCGGCCACACCGCCTTTCGCGATAGGGAAGAAGGTATCAACCACCCTCTGACCAGTTACCAACGGTACATCCAGCGGCAGCTTCTTCACATAAGGACGGCCTCTTCTGACCGGCCATTTCTGCATCATGGTCAGTTCATGGTCTCCGTCTTTTGTCTCAAGGACAGCCACCACTTCTTCTACCGTAAATTCCCCTGCTTTGATCTCTTTTACTATTCCTTCTACACCATAGGGAACCATGATCTTCTGCTGCACGATCTCAGTTTCCTGGACAGTCCCAAGCACATCGCCGGCCTCTACCGCATCACCGACTTTTGCCACAGGAACAAACTCCCATTTCTTATCCCTCTTCAGAGCGGCAACCTCAACCCCTCTTTGCAGGTTATTTCCGGAAATCTTCATGATATCATCGAGCGGACGCTGGATTCCATCATAGATACTCGCGATCAGTCCTGGTCCCAGTTCCACAGACATTGGCGCCCCGGTAGATTCCACCGGTTCGCCGGGTCCAAGTCCCGATGTCTCTTCATATACCTGGATTGACGCTTCATCCCCATGCATCTCGATGATCTCCCCGATGAGACGTTGGCTGCTTACGCGTACAACGTCAGACATGTTGGCATCGCGCATTCCAGATGCGATGACCAGCGGCCCCGCAACTTTTTTTATCGTACCTACACTACTCATAATGGACGAATCACCTCTACTTTCTTAGTTACTGAACAAGATATCAGACCCTACTGCCTGTTCCACAGACTTCTTGACTCCCAGCACACCATCGCCCGTGTTGCC
The DNA here is from genome assembly GCA_902406105.1 of uncultured Mordavella sp. GTDB lineage: Bacteria > Bacillota > Clostridia > Lachnospirales > Lachnospiraceae > Massilistercora. The sequence continues at coordinate 21,303 of CABPCP010000033.1, read as the reverse complement.
GGAGATTCCCGGAATCTGGATGATCGCCGGAAGGATCTGGTCTTGATATCTCACGATCTCATGTTTCAATTCAGCCGCAAGCGCTTCCGTGATATAGATGATTCCATATCCCTGCGCGGCGAGCTGATGCAATCTTTCTCCTGCTTCTTCCTGGGCCGTTACGGGAAATGTATCCAGTCCCAGCGCAGCGAAGCCATAAATACTGTCATAGTCGCCCAATACCGCTATCTTATACATACATCTCCCTTACCCTTTCCCGGATGGAATCTTCCGGCAAATCATTCAGTTTTCCGGAAAGTATGATCCGTACCGTTTTGATCTCATTCTGTCTCGCAATTACATAGGCGATCACAGGACCTATCGTAAATGCGTTATATTTCTGAGGACTGATCGTTTCGATGATCCGGTTGTCACACCAGCGTTCAAATGCCGACGGCGATTGGGCAAGCGCTTCCGCTCCCCCCGCGTATGCCGTCCCCATCAGATAGTCCCGGATGGCCTCCATCCCGGCAAGCGCGGCTTTTGACAGTTGATCCACATTAATACTGTCACACTCCGCCATTGCCCTTTTCATAAACTCTACCGATTTCGCGGTTTTCTGCGAACGCACGGCAATCTTGATGTCCGCGACTCCTACCGTGGACTCTGCGTAAGCCCGGATAATATCCGCTTTCGCTTCCTTCCCGGCCTGATAGATCGCTTCCAATGCCGCCCTGTCAATGATCACATCACACAACTGACCGTCTCCCGTGTGGAGCAGCGCTTCATACGCCTCCTGCGCCGCATGCTGCATGTTTGCGGGAAGTTTATAGAAATCTTTCTCTTTGACGATCTCCCGCATCACATCTCCCGGAATAGACACATCATCATAGTAGATATGTCGGTTCCCGTCAGATACGGCCGCTTCTTTCACCGCTGCTTTCAGATTGTGAAAAAGCTTTGGATAAGAAAGTACGGCAAAATTCTCCATATCGATGTGAAGTTCTTTTACAACTTCCCAGATTTTTTCTTCCTCTCTGGTCAGCATCGCCTCCGCATCGGTGACGGTGTCGGTGTCTCCCCATCCCCGCTCTGCCAGAAACTGGCAAGCCTGTTCATAATCCTGGCACGCGATCAGCTGGTCGATCGCCGCGTTGGAGAATAGAGAGACCTCCAGGGCACGTATGCGCGCAACCGCGTAGGTATACCGTTCACTCATGTTACTCCTCCTTGTCGCTCATGGTTACGCTCTACGAAAATAAAATGTGTTGAATCTTATCAGACAACTCATCCTTTTTTGCATCAAACATTGCCGATAATGTACAATTTTCTTCAATCCCGCCATAGGCCAGGATAAAACCATTCTGGATCTTACGCCCTTCTTTGGATACTGTAAGCTTTCCTCCCTTTTCAGACGCGATCCGCTCCACTTCCGCCTCAAATCCTGCCGGCAGATCCGCCAGATCCTTCTCTGAGAAGAACAACTTTCCCTCCTGGGGAAGCGCGTACTTCTCCAGCACTCCCAGCATCTTGGAGAAATATTCCTCTCGCTCCATAGATTCCATAGATTCCAGCGCTTTTTCCAGGACTTCCCGGATCAACTTCTGCTTCGCCTCAAGGATCTTTGTCCTTCTCTGCAGATCAATGGAAGAAGCGATCCGTTCCTGATACCCCTTGACCTCAGCCTGCGACTTCTGGAGAATGCTCTTCCCGCTTTTTTCCGCCTCATCCTTGGCCTCACAAACGATCTTGGCCGCCTGCGCACGGGCTTCACTGACTTTGCTCTCGGCCGCCGCCTTCGCCTCGTCCAGGATCTGACTTTTCATTTTCTCTAATCCAGTCATTGCCCTTGCACTCCTTCTTTCTCTTCTTTAATTTGCTCCTCTGCTTTTATCCCTGATATGCTTAAACCTGGATAGCAGATACAGCTAAGATGGAGATCAGGAGCGCCAGGATCGCGTATGTCTCAACCATAGCCGGGAACAGCATCGCCTTACCAAACTGGTCTGGCTTTTTGGCTACGATCCCGATCGCCGCTGCCGCAGTCTCTCCCTGAGACTTTCCAGAGATCAGTCCAACGATTCCGACCGGCAAACATGCCGCCAGGATCTGCAGACCTGTGATCACAGACAGATCCGCCGCTCCTCCGCCCAGAAGACCGATCTTAGACAGCGTGATGAATCCTACCAGCAGTCCATAGATTCCCTGTGTACCAGGCAGAAGCTGGATGATCAGAACTTTCGCGAATTTGCTCGGATCCTCTGTAACAACTCCAGAGGCCGCCTGACCAGCGATCCCTACGCCGAGGGCGGAACCCGCTCCCGCAAGAAATACTGCCGCGGCTGCTCCCAGTAATGCGTAAACAATTCCCATCTCACCTAAAATACTCATGATTTCGTTTCCTCCTTAACATCTACATATTTTGTATTTGATTCAAACGGATTGAACGGCCGGCCACTGCCGTCATAAAATTTCCCAAAAAATTCTACAAACTGCAAACGATTTGTATGCACGTACGCGCCCAATATATTGATTCCCATGTTCATCGTATGGCCAATGATAAACACGATGATGAATCCGATCGCTCCCAGGATCCCATTCCCGAACATAGAACCCATCTCATTGATGACCGATGCGATAACTCCTGTCGCAAGTCCCAAAGCCAGAAGACGGGAGTAAGAAAGCACATCACTCAGCCAGCCCGTCACATTATAGATATCGTACGCTCCAAGCGCAAGCCTGAGCGCCGGATTCTTATTGTCCCGGCCAGACATGAGCAAAAGCCCTACCGCGCCAATGATCGCCAACGCCTTTGCCAATGTGTTCAGAACCGGCGGGAACACGATCTTAGTCTGCGCAACGGACGCGAAGATATCGCTTGGGATCAGCATCAGGATCAAACCGATCAGGAATACATACCACAAGACTACATCACAGATAAAGTCTTTTATATTTCCATCTTTCAGACACATATATCCTTTGATCCCGTGCCCTACAAAAAGGTGGATCAGACCAAACAGCATTGAATAGATCAGCAGCTTCATAGGGTCATCCAATGGAACAAACCAAAGAGCGTCTACATTGATGCGTGTCCCGAAGAACGTCTCCGACACGACCGGTATCACATCGCCAAAGTATCCCCCAAAGAGGATTCCCCATACAACCGTGGAAATTCCACAATACATAAACATTTTTAATGACTTGTGCATACCGCTGCTCATTCTCGGGAATTTCTTCAATAGTACGAAGCAGACGATGGCAATGATCGCTCCATACGCCGCGTCAGATAACATCATTCCAAAAAAGAATACATAGAAAAATGACATGATCGTTGTCGGATCAACTTCTTTTTTATTAGGAAGTCCATAAGAGGCAACCACGCCTTCCATGCTGGCTGAAAAACTATTATTCTTAAGAACTGTCGGTGAATCTTCCTCTTCTTTCACTTCCTCAATATCAAGCACACAATCAAACTTCTCTCCGATCGCCTTCTGTACCGCCGGTACAAACCGGGCCGGCACATAACCGCTCATCACAAATGTTCTCTGAGACTGAGGAAGTGTTCCCAGCACCGCGTATTTCTCAGCCCTCATCCGATAGTAATCACTGATCATCTTTAAAGGCTCTCTGCTTTTTTCCTGCTGGCGGATTTCTTCTTCCGTCTCTTCGATCCTTTTATTTAGTTTTTGAATCTCTGCTTCCAGAATCTCTTTCTGCCTGCGCGGGATCTCTTCTACTGCCTGTGCCGGACGTGCAAATCCTTCGGCCCTCAATACTTCCTCGACCTTATTTTCCGACTCCCTCATGCAGAACACCGCCAGATAAACGGCGTCTCTGTCACTGTAGACCGTTTCTACATCTACGGCCTCCAGTTCCTGGTCGGCAAATCTGGCGTAGATACTTTCCAGCGTGGTCTCTTTCGGCATTGTCCCCAAAAGCATGGCCGCCTTCTTGGTTCCCGCGTAATTCATAGGGACATCCAGGTTCAGCCAGGGGGTCAGTGTTTCGATCTGATTTTCCAGCTTCTGGATGCTGGCTTTATCCTCAGCGATCTTCTTGTGATCTGTCAGCAGCAGGCTGGCTGTTTCAAGGATCTCTTCTCTGTCTGCCACTGTCCCGTCAAACTTCTCTTTTTCCACCAGGTCCTTTCCCGCCAGACTTGCGAATATGGACTGCTTCTCTGGGGCGTAAGTCTCCAGGACGGCTAACGCCTGCTCTGCCGTCTGAGCTTTTTTGTCAAAACTCAGCCTGGCACTTACCGTATCCATCGTTCCAAAGCCCTCTTCACCTTCAGCAACCTGGTTCATTTCCATGATCCCCATAGACTGTATTTTTTCCAGAATAGCCTTACGATCTTTTTTCAGCGCGCAGATACTGACTCTTTGCATCGGCAGTACTGCCATAACTCCATCCCTCCTTTATTCTTTTCCCTTATTCTGTTTAGACAAGTTCCCCGATTACAGCAGAAATCGCCTCCGCTTCTTTCTGCCGAGCCGTTTCATAGAGGCTTAAAATCTCTGTCTCCACCGTTTCCAACGCCTTCTCCAGAGCTTCTTCCCCTTGGCGCTTTGCCTCGTTCAAATCAGCTTCCGCCTGCTTTGCGGCATTCTCTTTAGCCGTTTCCTTTATTGTCTTAGCCTCAGCTTCCGCCTGTTCAAGGATCTCGGTGCAGGTCTCATCGGCCTTTTTCACCAACTCCTCTGCTTCCTGTTCTGCCTCCCTGATGGTTTTAATGGTTTCTTCTACCATTTGTTCACCACCTCTCTTTTTCTTTTATTTTGGTCTTGTTCTTAAAATTATAATATGCTTTTGAAAAAAAGTCCATAAATTTATTATTTTTTTGCCTTTATCCAGCTTTTCTTCCATACAATTCTGCAAGATTTCTTGCAATTTACCATTTCAGATGATGAAGATGTCCTGTCCTCTCCATCCCCAGGAAGTCATTCTGACGCAGCGCCTCATAAAGGATGATAGCCGCGGAATTGGCTAGATTCAGGGAACGTATCCCTCCTGCCATGGGGATTCTGACACAGTCATTCTTATGCCGCACCAAAATTTCCTCCGGTATTCCCGCGCTTTCTTTCCCAAACATAATATAGCAGTCCGGTTCGTAACTCACCTCTGTATAAGCTTTCTGAGCCTTGGTAGTCGCCATATAAATCCTGGCATTTGGATTTTTCTCCAGAAACTCCTCATAGTTAATGTAGGTCCTCACATCCAGGTCATTCCAGTAGTCCATCCCTGCTCTCTTAAGATTTTTCTCATTTAATCGAAAGCCCAAGGGCTCGATCAGATGAAGACGAGTCCCAGTGGCCACGCAGGTTCTCCCGATATTTCCGGTATTGGCGGGGATCTCCGGCTCATGCAGAACGATATTGAGCATTTTCTTCATTCCTCCAAGCAATTGATAATATTTTAACTAGTTTATATCGAAAACTTGATGTTCGTCAATGTGCATATTAGACAGTTGTATAAAAACATTTAGTCAGGTTCTCCAATTTTCAAAAAATTTTCAATATTTCATCTGGCGCCGGCCGATCCAGATATCGGATTTCTTCTCCGTTATGCAGGATCTTACCTTGACCTTCCGTCAGACAGCCCGCGCAAACTGCCGGGATCCCTCGCTTTCTAAGATATTCCGCCATATTTTGTCCCTCCTTGGCCACGATCAGCAGACTGCCCGCCCCTGTCAGCTGGTAGGGATTTAATTCCAGATATTCACATATTTCAACCGTTTCCTGACGGATTGGCAGAGCCTTCATATCCACGGAAAACCCCCGCCCCGCCGTTTTCGCCAGCTGCCAGAGCGCGGCCAGGATCCCTCCTTCCGCCACCGGAATCATCAATTCCGCTCCGGCCTGATTCGCGATCATCGCATCTTCTCCCGCAAATATCAAGGATTCCATTTCTTCGGTCTGTTTAAGGAATCGAAGAGGGAAATGGTTTTTAAGCCGTTCCCCACACTCCCATAAAAGGCGCGCCGTTCCCCCAAGACCGATCCATTTTGTGACAAGGATCTCCTGTCCCGGCCTTACACTTTTTGATTCCGACCCTGTCTTACCGCTTTTTTCCCCGCTGACAACAGCCACTGTCATCACCCGCGACACTACCGGGCTTGGACTGATCCCTTCTTCTGCCAGTTCGATTCCCCTCTCACGGCAAAAGGCACGGATCGGTTTTAACATTCCGTAAATCCGTGCCTTTTCCATCTTGATCGGATACTCTATTCTCACTTGGACCGCAAGAAGCTTCCCACATTTGGCGGCAACGGCATTTGCCGCTGCCGTCACTGCGTAAAGGCCGCTCTTTTCCATCCCTCCATATACGACTGCAATCTCTGACAATCTGTTTTCATCCGCCATTTTATTCTCCTTTTCCTTCTAAGAGGCCCCCGCCTGGCTGATCGCCGCGTTGATCTTATCCCTGTCCTGCGTTGCGATCGCGCTCCTTACCGCCGCGGAGGCTCCCGCGTTATCTGATTTCGTGCCCACTTTAATGATTTGATCCGATTTATTGTAATGACTTTCGTTTATCACTTCCCGCTCTACCTCTTCGCCATCTACAGACACTACTTTCCAAAGTCTCGCCGACCGTCCCGTATGGGGGCTTCCTTCGTTGGTCATCTCTCCAAGAGGCGCTTCCGGGTCTTCCTCGTATTTTACCTCATATTCTTCCTCCGCTACCGTCTCGCTGACATATTCCACCGACCGGTTTTCATCTCTGGTTTCTTTTCCATATATGGTAAAATGGAGCTGGTTGGAAGCATCGATCCCTCCCTCGATATAGATCGGAGTCTCCTGATTATTCTTAAAGTTCAGATCTTTTGTATCCCCCGCGATCGCCGCGTCTCTTGAGGGTTCCACATAATTGACCATCATAGAATGCGGAGCCCGCTCCACGATCTCTATTTCCGCGTAGAGGAGGGCATTATACAGTGTAGTGGACACCTGGCAGATACCGCCTCCATAGGTATCTACTACCTGACCATTCTCATAAGAACCCGCAGGCACATATCCATGTTCTTCATCATAAGGCGCTGTCACATCATGAACAGAAACCTCTTTGCCCGGCATCACGATCATGCCGTTCAGCTTTCCTGATGCCGTTTCCAGATTTTTCCACCGCTCTCCGCCTCCGGCATCCGTAGAAAATGTGCCAAGTTCATCCTGGATAGACTCCAGATCTGCCGCTTTTATCTCTGGTTCTTCCTTAACTAACGCCGTTTCCAGCGTAAAATCATCGTGATTCCATTTGTCATTTAAATAGGTCTCCAGCGCTTTTGTGGATTTCTCAATATCAACTGTCGATCCTTCCTGTTCTTCCTGTATGGAAAATCCATTTCCCGTCCGGCTGATCGCGGCATCCTGCGCATGATCCGCGATCGGCACCGCCCGTTCTGTAAGAACCGCTTCCGCCTGCTCCTGATTGACCTTTAATTCTTCCTCCAGAACCAGCTTTTCCTTTTTCAGCTTCCTCAGTTTCCAATATCTGCCAAAAACACCGCCCTCTTTCCCATAAGCCATGGCTTCGTCCACGGTATCTTCTATATTCTGGTAATAAATCCCAAATTCTTCCAGAGTTGCCTGCGCGCTTTCTTCCCCAACCTGAAGCGTTACCGTCTTCGCCCGGTCTTCCGCCAGGTGCTCGTTCATAGCCTGGATCGCCTCATCTTTCGTCATGCCGGAAACATCCACATTTTCAATATAGATATGGTCGCTGATGAGATTCTGGGGATATTTGGATACACTTCGATACAGCATAAAATAAGAGATTCCAAAAACAACAGCTGCGCATAGCAAAACAAGGCCAAAAAGAACTCTCCTCCTTTTTCGCCTTTTTTGCGCCATTTTCTTATGATATTTCCTTCTCTTCCGAATCCTGTTGTCAGACATGCTCCCCTCTCACTTCCTATGATCTCTAGGCCATCAGATACGGTATGATTGAAGTAGCCACCATCGCTATGATCACGACAATAATGATCGTCGCAATAACGCGCCTTGTTTTTCTATTATTAAAATCCATGTATTTCCCTTTCTTTACCCATTTCTCTTCATTCTATACTCTTTACAATATTTTTGCAAGAAACATTCTCCACATTTGGGACTTCGCGCCGTACAAATTTTTCTTCCAAACGTAATAATCTGGATATTATAGAGGATCCAATGATCTTTGGGCAGTTCTTGCATCAGGTCGTACTCCACCTTCTCCGGATCTGAATTTTTCGTCAATCCCAGTCTTGCGGAAATGCGCTTCACGTGAGTATCTACTACCACACTGGGATCATGATAGATATTTCCCCGGATCACATTGGCCGTCTTCCTTCCTACTCCCGGCAGAGAAGTCAGATCCTCCAGCGTCTCCGGTACTTCTCCGCCAAACTGGTCCCTGATCTGGATCATACATGCTTTTAAATTCTTCGCTTTGTTATGGAAGAATCCAGTGGGGCGGATATCTTCTTCCAGCTCTTTTAGATCCGCATCCGCCAGAGCTTCTGCCGACGGATACTTCTGAAACAGATCCGCCGTCACAATATTGACCCGGGCATCTGTACACTGCGCGCTGAGCATAGTGGCCGCCAGAAGCTGCCAGGGCGCCTCATAGTTCAGGTAACATTTATAGTCCGTCCCAAATTCCCGGTCGAGGATCTCCAGAATCTCTTTTGTCCTTTTCTTCACCATTCTTTTTCTCCTTTATCTCTTCCGATGGGAAAATACAGGTTCTGGCCTCCTGGTTGATGGGATTTCTCTCCCGGTAATCAAACAGGACAACCTGATCCATGCAGGCAAAGTATTCCAAATGAGTCATCTTACGCATCTGATTTCTGTCATATTTGCTATAGGCCGGCAGATACCGCCTTGCCTCTTCTTCCTCTGCGTAAAACCGCTTTGCCTCTCTTGCCGTCACCGTTTCATCTCCCGCGAAGTCCGGCCGGCTCTTCGCGTTTTCCCTCAGATAATAATCATAGATTAAAAGTTCGCGGAACCGCTCTTTTTGCTCCGGCAGTATTTCGCCGATAAATTCCAGAAGGATCTCATATCTTGCGCTTCTTTTATGCTGCTGGCCTTGGAACTGTTTCTTCCTATAATAATCCCACAGTCTTTCATACAGGGCCCAAGGGGATTCACACACATTTTCCAATTCCTCTATTGTACGTTCAAACTGGCGGCTGTTGTAGTAGATCTCGACCATCTCTTCGATCCCTTTCAGACGGAGTATATCCCCATAAGAAATCCACCGGGTCTCCAGAACTTCATAAGGCGGGTCGCTTTTATAGATCAGACCGTAAGCCTTCTCGTTTTCCTTCATCCAGGATCCTTTTAAGACCTTTAGGAAGCCAAGCTGAAGCTGGTGTGGTTTCAGCCGGTATACATCATCGAATGATCTGGCAAAACTTACAATATCTTCATAGGGAAGCCCTGCGATCAGATCCAGGTGTTGATGAATGTTTTTCATTTTCCCGATCCTTCTCACCGATCGGGAGAGCTTGTCAAAGTCCATAATCCGCCGGATCGCTTCCAGGGTCTTTGGATTGGTAGACTGTACCCCGATTTCCAGCTGCACCAGACCAGGCCGCATGGTTTCAAGCAGTTTTAATTCTTCCTCATTGAACAGATCCGCCGACACCTCAAAATGGAAATTCGTCACGCCGTTGTCATGCTCCCTGATATACTTCCATATTGCCAAAGCGTGAGAATGACTGCAGTTAAATGTCCGATCAACAAACTTTACCTGCGGCACTTTCGCATCGAGAAAAAACCGCAGTTCTTCTTCTACCAGACGAAGATCACGGAACCTTAGTTTCTTGTCGATGGAAGAGAGACAGTAGCTGCAGGAAAAGGGACAGCCTCTGCTGGATTCATAATAGATGATCTTGTGGGCGAACTCTCCCATATCTTGATAGACAAAAGGAATCCTGCTTAAATCCATCGGCTCTCTCCATGGATTCTCCACGATCCTTCCGTCTTCCTGCCGGAAGGTGATTCCCGCGACAGCGGCTAATTTTTGATCCGCAAGCCCTTCCTTCTCACACAATTCACAGAGCTTAGCAAAGGTTTCTTCCCCTTCGCCCTTCATCACTCCCTTAACCTGAGGCAGACGCTCCAATACCGCCTCACTGTCATAAGAGACCTCCGGGCCTCCAAGCCATATCATCATATCCGGCCTGATCCTGCCCAAATCCCTTACCAGCATTTCCACCACCTGCCGATTCCAGATGTAGCAGGAAAAACATAAAACATCCGGCGCCTCTTCAAAAATACTTCCCATGATCTCGTCCATTTTTTGGTTGATCGTATATTCCCGGATCGCGATCTCTGTCGGAGACTTGTGGGGAAGCTTCTTCTCGGCATATGCCTTCAGGCTGTACACCGCCAGATTTGAGTGAATGTATTTTGCGTTGACTGCTGTCAGTAAGATTTTCATTGGTCCTCCTTTCATTGGGGCCGGGGGATTTTTAAAAATCCCCCGGCCCCAATTGAAAATGCCCTGTCCCCCATTGACATTTTTTCTAAAACACGTTAAAATTAAGTCTCGTGCAGCCGGGGTGTTAGCGGTACCTTGTACCTGCAATCCGCTATAGCAGGGGTGATGCTGCGCAGAGGGCTTGTTTTGCAGAGCTGCCCTTGGTTAAGTAGTATAGAAGTCTGGGTCTTACGCGACGGAAATCTGTGAACCGTGTCAGGTCGGGAACGAAGCAGCACTAAGCAGAACCTTCCGGGTGCCGTAAGGGCGCCTGGACCGAGCTGCTGCCAAGGTAACGTCTGTGAAGTCTCGTTCGAAGCGCAGCGCACGAATAAATAAGGGAATGAAACGAGGGATTGAGCCAGTCAATCCCTTCTTTTTTTCTCCCGCAGTTCCCGGAAGAATCCTTTCATCATCTGACTGCATTCTTCTCCCAGCACCCCTGTTGTAATATCAACCCGGTGATTAAACTCTTCCATCTGCAGAAGGTTCAGGATTGATCCCGCACAGCCGGCTTTCGGATTCATACACCCGATCACCACCCGCTCCATCCGGGACTGTACGATCGCTCCGGAGCACATCTGACACGGTTCCAAAGTCACATACATAGTACACCCTTCCAACCGCCAGTCTCCCATTTTCCTGCTGGCTTTCCTGATAGCGATCAGTTCTGCGTGGGCCAGCGTATTTTTATCTACTGTCCGTCGGTTATAGCCCCGACCGATAATCTTATCCTGATAAACGATCACACAGCCGATCGGCACTTCTCCGATGGCATAAGCTTTCTTTGCCTGCCGTACCGCCTCCCGCATATATTTTTCATCTGTATCTGCCATGATTTTTCCTCTTTTCTTCCGCAGCTATTAGTGGCGTACCGGCCTGCACCAGTACCCAAAGGTCTCCGGGACATTCCATTCTTCCGGAACCGCAAGTCCTTCCAATTCTTCCGCCGGTATAAACTCGCCAAATCCAAAAGCTCCGGCAGCGTTTGCCTCTTTCTCGTGATAGATTCCGGGAACTCCCAGCTTCCATGCCTCACCTTCCTCAATCAGAAGAAGGTGTCTGTAATTATAATATCCATGGAGCAGGAAACTATTATTGGACAGTTTCCATTCACATCTTGGGAGCTGCGCCAGGTCTTTTCGCTGGATCTTGCGGATCTTGCGATTGCGGTCCCCATCGGGCTGTCCCGCCCTCTCTGCCCTCGCGCCCCGGAATTGGGCTTCCCGGGATTGCTCGCTTACAGTTTCTTCCCCTATCCCGTCTTCCAAAACCTCTGTCTCCTGAGCGCCTTCATCTTCCCGCATATCCGCCGCGTTTTCTGTCTCTTTTCCTCTCTCTGTTTTGTTTTGCTCTATTGTGGGGACTTCCGTTTTTTTCTCCCAAATCACCATTTGGTTAATGTCTGCCGGCATATCGTCCCACACCGCCGCATATCTGCGCTGCCCCTCCGACTCCAGGATCACTCCGTCAATCCGCGGATAATTCTCAGGCTCCCCTGTATCTTGTCTGGTGTAGCGCAGCCGGTAATTTACAGCCGGATTTACATTCTCGATCTCCCCCTGCCGGATCCCCATGCAGGTATCGTCCTCTTCATAGAAAAGGTACACCGTAAGCTGACGCGTTCCCTGTATCCGCAGTCCCTTCCCGTGAATATGGACCACCGTTTCTTCTTCCGTCTGCTCTACTCTTACAAATCCTACATTGCGGACTCTCTTTCCCTGCTCATACTCATACAGGTAACGAATAAATTGTTTCAATCCTCCACTTCCAATCTGGATTCATTTACCACAATCTATTCCCTTTTTCCGCAAAAAATACCTATATTATACGATCGCTTTAATCTCCTGATACAGCCGTTTGGCATAACTGTCCGTCATCCCGCAGATGTAGTCCGTCACCAGAAGCAGCCTCAGGTATAGCTTCTCCCGCGGCTCTTTCCCTTGGGCATGGTAGTGATAGGCATTCTTATAATTACTGGAAATGAAAGAAACCATTCTGCTCTCGATCGTTCCCAGCTTCTCCCCTGGTTCGTCATAATAGATCACCGCCCGGATAAACTTGTCCATCAGGAAATCAATCATTGCCGACTCCGCCACTTCCATCCGGTATATCGCATCCGAGGTAAACACCTTGCGAAACGCCAAATCCCCCAAAAGATCCATCAGCTTCTCCGCAAATGTTCGGTGGAACAGATCATACCGGTACTCTCCCTTCATGATCATATTATAATTAGATGTAAATCCATAAGTGGCGCAGTTGATCAGAAATCCCTGGACTCGCACGATCCAATTCTTGATCGCGTACTCTTCCGGGTTCTCTACATGCCGTTCCTTCCCCCTCAGATACAGCTCTTCCAGTTTCTCTGCCGGATAAAAAGAACCGCCGTCCTCAGGCGCGTATTTCTCCTGAAGCTCCAGCAATTCTTCTAATAATGTATGATAAGTGATAAAACCTTTGATAAACGCATCTTCAATATCTGCTGTCTTATAGGCAATATCATCTGCCGCTTCCAAAATGAACGTCAGCGGATGCCGGCAGCCATTCGTGCCCGTCTCCTGTTGGATCTCCTCAAAGATCTCCCTATCCGCATAATAGTACCCCATCTTCTTCTCCCGGATGTCTCCGGACTTCTTATTGATCTGAGTCGAAGACACCGGATATTTGACGATCGTATTCAGCAAAGCATACGTCAGATTCATACCGCGCTCATCCACCAAGAAATGCAGTTTAGAAACCAAACGAAGGGCCTGAGCGTTTCCCTCAAAATGATAGAAGTCTTCCCGCATCTGAGGAGTCAGCACTTGCTCAATTGGCGTCCCTTTATACAAAAGCGTCGGCAGGTTCCGCTCGAACCATTCCCGGATCGCCACTTCTCCGAAATGGCCAAAAGGAGGATTCCCAATATCATGGATCAGTCCCGCGCACTGCAGGATACTGCAAATATCTTCCTTCATCCTTGGTGTGAATCCTCCGTCCTTTTTATATACCAATATATTTTCTCCGATATTCTGTCCCAGAGACTTTGCAAATGAAGATACCTCCAGAGAATGGGTCAGCCTCGTCCTGATAAAGTCGCTTTTGTCCAACGGAAAAACTTGAGTCTTGTCCTGAAGCCGCCGGAAGGAAGCGCTCCCTATGATCCTGTGATAATCTTTTTCAAACTCACTTCGCAGATCCGTATTCTTCACGTATCTGTGTTTCCCAGCGCCTCCCCTGTTTCTCTTGGTGGACAATAATTGCTCCCAGTTCATCTTCCCCACACCTTTTCTTCCTAATCCAGATAGATCGGCGGTTCATAATCCTTGCCAAGGAGCGCTTTTTTTCGCTCCTGATATCCAAGGAACGCCCACTCTGTCATATCCGTCCATTTATGTTCTCCCCGGTCATAGACCTGTACATATCCGATCCGTTTGGGATGCATACGTACACTGTTGCTCTTATATTCTCTCCCCGTATAGGGATTGACGTCTCCCCGCTCCAGATCTTCTTCCTCTTCCATGACCAGATCTTCTTCTATCTCATTACTTTCGGATACAGATTCCTCTGGCATCTGAATATTCTCCGGTTCTGCCTCTGATGCCGGTTCTTCCGCCGCTTCCATGTCATAGGAAACCAACTCTCCTGCCGCAACGGCTTTCACCGCTTCTGCTTCCGTCACCGAATCCTCAGTGTCTCTATGCTTTCTGCGCTGCAGATAGGCTTTCCAGCCGCGTGCCTGCCGTTCCTGTTCCGCCCTCTCTTCCCGGTTGATCCTCTCTTGGCTTCGCTCTTTTGCTTCCCGTTCGATCTCTTCCATCTCTTCCAGAAGTTCTTCTACCGGAGGTCCCTGAAGGGGCATCTCCCCTTGTTCCTCCTCGATCATCTCATCCAGTTCCTGGTTGATATCTACAAGCTCGCCGATCGTAATATCTCGCTCCAACGAAAAGTCTTCTTCGTCCGCTTCCCGGCCCTCTGGATTTTCTGCTATCGAGACCATATCTTCCGGGGCTTCCTCAAGCACCTCCGCCGCCTGCGCCTCCACAGCTTCATAACGTTCTTGACGTTCCGCGCCTGCCCCTTCTTCTAAAATATCCAAACGGAAAGGACACCCCAGAATTCCGGCGATCATACGCATATCCTGCTCTTGAAAATTGTCCCTTCCAAGCCGCTGAGTCAGATTCTGGCGGGACATTTTCTTTCCGGTCCGTTTCTCGATTTCTTCCGCAAGTTCTTTAATCGTCATGTTTTTCCGGCTCAACACGATCTTGACCTGTTCACCAAACGTTAAATCCAGCATCATCTTTCCTCCTTATTCGATTATCATACCCACCCCACAGGATTTATCTTTCGTCTTTGTAAACTTATATATTTCTTGATAAATCTTAACTTTTCCCCTATATTCTAACAAATTGGTATGAGTGCGTCAACTGGACGGAATCGCCTCTTGCGTCATGCTCTCTTTTTACTTATCATAGAAAATAGAAGTATCCGCGCAGCGGATAAACCTGAATCAAAAAGGAGGAGTTGTTTTATGAGCAGTTTTATTTTTGAAAACACATGGGAAGAAAATCAAGAAGCAATGAAGACAAGGAAACTGGCGATCATCCCTGTCGGAAGCTCTGAGCAGCACGGCCCTGCGCTTCCAGTCGGTACCGACTGGATCATCGCTGAATACCTGGCGAAAAGGGTCGGTGAAAAAACAGACAAAGGACTTGTGGCGCCCGTCGTTCCTTATGGACACGCACTCTATCATGCCGACTTCCCAGGAACCATGGCTGTTTCCCAGACTACTCTTGCCGCCTACATACAGGAGGTCTGCGATCAGCTTGTTTCCTATGGCTTTACCCATTTCTTATTCTTAAATGGACATGGCGGCAATAATAACGCGCTTTATGACGTAGGACAATATCTTCGTTTAAAAAATATTCCTGTGGCGAATATCCAGTGGTTT
This sequence comes from uncultured Mordavella sp., assembly GCA_902406105.1. Classification (GTDB taxonomy): domain Bacteria; phylum Bacillota; class Clostridia; order Lachnospirales; family Lachnospiraceae; genus Massilistercora. The sequence continues at coordinate 5,930 of CABPCP010000033.1, read as the reverse complement.
GAAGTGGCAGGGGACCTGAACCCCGAATGGGGCCTGATCGGACATGGCGATATTACAGAAACCGCTGTTATGATGCACATTAATCCAGATATCGTAAAAGTGGAACGGGCACACATTCCGGATAATCAGAAAATCGGAAATATTCAGCTTCTGGACCTTCACAGAGGTGAATTTGAAGGCGCGGCTGTTTATCTGAATCTGCGTACAAGAGACGTCACTAAAACCGGAGATTTGATCGAGCACGGCCATGCCGCCGGCGTGGACTATTCAAAGAGCGCCCGCGACGCCACAGCCGAGCTTGGAAAAGAAGTGTGTGATGCTGTAGTAGACTATATCCTTCGTTTTATTGACGAATTCGTGACTTTTGAATTTGATTATAAAAAATAAGTTCATAACGTAAAGCGCACATCCTGAGTCTCGGCTTCATCTCCAAGACTCAGGATCGCATAAATATTTTCACAAGGCACATATCGATTTTTATATTCCTCATAAGTATCATTACAAAGTTTCTGTACCATTTCTCCGAAATGCTCTTGATTCTTTTCCCGAATCGCTTTTACCATCTCTCGATGCGCCTGAATCGAACGGATATCCTGTCCAAGCTGCACATAGAAATTATCATATAGTGTCAAAAATGTATCCATATGCTGGTAAATATTCTCAAAAATATCACTTAGATAATGGTTGTCCGCTTTATCTACAATGGTCGTATGAAAAGATCGATTGGCTTCCATATACGCAGAAAAGTTCCTAGTTTCAAAAGCACGGTATTCCTGCTCGATCAATTCTTCCAAGAAACGAAAGTCCTCTTCCGTAAAAGCTTCAATCCCAAGACGAAGTGCAAAAATCTCCAATTCGATTCGTACATCGTATAATTCCCGAATATCTGTAATATCAGGCTGTGCCACAAACGCTCCCCTATTGGGGACAATCTCAACATATCCCTCTTGAGCAAGCCTCTTTAAAGCCTGTCGAATCGGCGTCCTGCTCATCTTTAGCGCAGTGCTCAAAGACTGTTCCAAAAGTTTCGTCCCTGGGCCAAATTTCCTTTGGCATAATGCATCTTTAATCTTTTCATATGCTAAATTTTCCGCAGATAATTTTCTTTCTACCGCCATAATACTCCCTCTTCCAAGACCTTACATTTTTTGATCTACCATTTTATCAAATATGTGCCGAATTTATTGTAGCATAAATCCGGCACATATTTCTATTAGGATTCATTCTATATCAGCAATTCTACTTTTTATTCCTCTGCCTTTTGAGGTTCCTTCTTCAGCGGCAGAAATTTCCCAGTATATCCACACAGCGCTACCAGAATCAACGCCAGCCAGTGATTGAACATATAGGGAGCGTATTCATACCAGGCCACTCCAAAGGTACTCAGCATAATAATAGCGCCGTTGCTCCAAGGAACGATTGCCCCAAAATTGGATGCGCACTCTGAAAGTGTCCGTGCCAACGCAATCTTGTCAATCCCCTCTTTCTCATAGGCTGGAAGATACATGCGGCCATTCATAATGGTGGACACATATACAGAACTGGTTAAATATACTCCCAGGATTGTGGTAAACATGCTGACCAGAACCAGGTGACCTCTTTTTTTCGCCACTTTGATCAGCTTTTCCAGGATTGCGTCCAAAGTTCCCATAGACTCGATAATACCCGCAAACACAAAAGCGCAGAATAACATCAGAATCAATGACATCATGTAAGAAAGCCCTCCACCGGAAAGCAAATCATCAATAGCTTCATTTCCCGTGGAGACAGAGTATCCGTTATACAAAGCAGACAGCGCATCTGTCACACTCATTCCCTGGATAAATATAGCGAAAATTGTGCCAATGGCCGCCCCAATCACCAGTGCCGGGAGAATTGGTTTCTTCATTGCCGCCAGAACTACCACCACAATGATCGGAAGAATCAAAATTGGATTAAAATTATAGGTTCCTTCCAATGTTGTTATAATATCACCTGTCAAAGATGCATCGAAGGTCCCAGAATTGCCCATCATAAATCCCATGATTACATAGATGACCAACGCAATCCCTGCGCTGACTCCAGATGTTGGAATCATACAGCCAAATAGGCGGAAGGAATTCTCGTCTGTTACTGCGGAAGCCAAATTGGTCACATCAGATAGGGGACTCCATTTGTCCCCCAGATATGATCCGCAGCAGATCACAGCTCCAGCAATCGGAGTTGGTATACCCAGTCCGTTGGCGACTCCCATCAGTGCCACTCCAAAGGTTGCCATAATCGCCCAGGCCGATCCGGTAGCCATGCCGCCGATAGCCGTGATCAAGAAGGTAACCGCAAGATATACGGATGGATTCAGAAGCTTCAGACCCCAGTATATCAAGATCGGTGTCGTTCCTGAAGACAACCAGGAACCAGAAATCAAACCTACCATCAACAGGATTAATGTCGCAGACATACCGATACCGATCACTTTCAGTATTCCTTCCTGCAGTTCATCCCAGGTCTTATGCAACACGATGATGGCATATAGACCTGCCGCTAAAGAACAAAGACAGATGGATATTCCTGTCGGGATCTTGCTGATGATTGATCCCCAGATCAAGATCAGCACGAAAACAATCAAAAGCCCAATTGCCTCTGGAAACGTTAATTTCCTGGATTGTTTCTTTTCTTTCATTAAAATTCCCCCTTCCCACTTTCTCTTATAACCGGTGAATCAACTCTTCACAGGACAGATTATCCAGCCCCAACTTATCCAGCGTTCTCATTCTCTCTCCCCGGTAGTCTCTTTGCATGATCGTAGACGCAAGAGTGATAATAGAGCTGATCACCGGCGTCTCTACCCCAAATTTTTCTCCCAGTTCTTCAAAAAGTACCAGGCCAAATCCTACGTCTTCATGAAAATATCTGGTATCCAGCTTCTGAGGCGCCCGCACTCCCTTAAACCCCGGTGCGCTTCTATAGCAGTTTTCATAATCATCATCGATCAGATATCCCTGTTTCTTTGTCAATACCGGCCCCGGATACAGATCAAATCCCATTGCTTTCGCAATCTCCATCCGTTCCTCATCTACGCCTTTGATCAGGCGGCCGACTCCTGGCTGAATGCCATCCTCGTAGAAATAAAAGTCTCCCTTTGTCGCCTCAATCCAAGCTGCCATCATTAGCGTACCCGCTGGATGAATTGCCGGATTCCCATTCGTCAGCGTTGTCTGCAAAACATTCTTAGCCGGAACACAAGGATTTACCTGGTTGAAGGTTTCATATAGTTCCTGTGTATATTTAGATGGAAGGGCCGCAATATAGACCCACCCTGTCAACTTATGGTAAACATGGATGACTCCCGGAGACATAACCCGGCAGGCATACGGCAGTGTATGTGTCTCTCCCACGATTACACTTTCATCGTTGTAGTCTAGCCCCAGTGCCCTCTTGAAGATCAGCGCTCCCCCACAGGACCCCGGCACAATGATCACCCGCTGTCCCTCTTTCAATTTTCCTTTGCACGCCTCCCCAAAAGGCTGTGTACTGTAAGCAGGACCTACAACAAACAGCATATCGCAGTCTTCCAGTGCCTGATCGATGTCGAATCCACAATAGTCCAGCTTTGCGAAACCTTCCACTTTTCCTGAGATAGATATTCCTCCAGCTTCATTGATCGCGTTAATATTATCTGGGAATTTCTCAAAGTCAAATAACCGGACATTGTGTCCCGACAATGCCCAGTCCGCCGCCAGCGTACATCCGCCGTTTCCGCTTCCAAATACTGTGATATTCATACGCTTTCCTCCTTTTCTTTTTATCCGTTCTCTTTTTGTTCAACCTTTTTAATCGAAGCACAATATTGTTGAACAATTTTGTTTTTATAATTATATTCTTAACACCATTTATATGTCAAGTAATTTCTGATTATTTATATTGATATTAATTTAACACAAACTTTTTTCTTATTTTTCACGAATAGTATGCACAATTCCATCCTAATCCGCTCAATTTTTCACACACCAAAAAAAGACAACCCTCGTTCTTGAGTGCTGTCTTTTTTGTACATGCTTTCCCTTGATATCACAAAATATGTATTCTACCATTGTCCATAACAAAGAAGTCTTTCTGCTATCCCGACCATAGCTGTAGTGATCACATTGGCCATCCCAATAACTAAGATTGCTCTTCTCCTGCCCGCTATTTCTTTCTTCATTCCAACACTGACAATTGGGATCTCAACAATCAGCGTCAGTAAAAGATAAATAGCTCCCACTATGTAAAAGGGTCCTCTATCAAAAATCTCCGCCCAATCTGTATATCCCCATGCCCGCATTTCTAAATATTCCATAAGATATGGCAGGGCAAAAGAGGCCAGATTCCCAATCACCACCAGTCCGATCAGTCTTTTTGTATTCTCGATCTTCAAAAAAATTTTAATGACAACCACTTCTATGATGATCGTAAGCGCCGCCGCCACAGGAAGCAATTCATATGGCCTCTGCTCCGTCAGCCATACCCAGGAAGAGTTGGCATAAACCGCTTGACCACAAACCAGAAATGAACACAGAAAAATACTGATACCTATGATTCCCTTCTTTCGACTCCTCATAAGACCTCCTATCTCGCAGATAAACGTTCCATCCGCTTCTTCAATTCACGGATTTCTTCCTTTGTGCGGAGCATTGGAAAATAGTCCCGTAAAATAGATAGGCGGCAGAAACTGACGCCATTTAGAATAATAAAAAGATAACACGATAGCAAAAGAAATACAAGGGTTTACCACAGCATATTATTCATACTTTCCCTTCACCTGTTTCTTACCCGTTAAGAGCTGGTCGTTCTTATTTACAAAGGAACGGGTCCTGGCCTTTAGAAGAAGTTTTCTTCCCTCTGGCGTTCTAGTGTATACCGCCACATAAGATCCCAATACCTTTCGCATACAGGATGCAAAGATATCCGCCTCCTCCCGGTGCTTTCCGAATATCTCCGGCACTGCGTAAGACTCCTGCGCCCGCTCTTTTCCGCGCTTGCGCATCAAGAGATATCTTGGATTGTCGATCACTCCCCACAGCTCGCTGAGACAAGCAGCAAAAAGTGTCTTATCCCTGGTGCTTCCTCCCTTTAAATAGGCTCCCACCAGCACATCGCTTTCCTCCACCGCTACCCGGCAGTGTTCCGGATCTTCAATCTTCCCGATCTGGATCAGCGCCGCAAGAATTCCCTCAGCCGTTTTCTTTACCCGCTTCTGAGGCGTCATAAGGCTGACGATCCGGTATCCATACCGCAGCGCTCCAATGGCGCACAGCAAGAATCCAACTCCAGCCAGCACCGCGGGAACGGAACGCACACTTGTCCCTGCCTCAAGAAATACCCGACAGCAGAAAAACAGCACCGTTCCGATCACAGAAACGATCTCACAGGCGACCGCGTTCGCAAAAAGATAACCAATCTCCGCTTTATCTTTCTCTATCTCCTGTACTTCTTCTACCGCCATATCACCATGAATCACTTTCAGCGACTGTTCCCAAGCCGCGCGAAGGCCATCCCGGTCGCGGGCTCGCTTCAGCATCCGTCCATTGACCTTTTCAATCGCTCCCTTGGAATCCAGTTTATCACCTAGTCCGAGCCGTCCGATCCCGCTCTCGATCACTGCTTCCTGATAAGATATTCCAAGAAAAGCATCAAATCTCCGTACCAAAGTCTCATAATCTCCCGACAGGTCACTTCCTTTTGCCTTCCCCTTTTTCTGAGGAAGAATGCACGCGAGATGCCAAATGTTGCTGGTTTTATCCGGTTCTCCTTTGAATACACGGATTGCCCTTCCCCGCATCTGATTGCTCAGCATAAAAGACCCCACATAAGTAGCAAGGATCAAAGAATTGATGCAGGGAGAATCCCACCCCTCTCCAAGCAGAGATTTTGTTCCTACCAGGGCATTCATTCTTCCTCTTGTAAATAGCTCC
>CABPCP010000032.1 GCA_902406105.1 uncultured Mordavella sp. | reverse complement strand
CCGGGGGATTTTTAAAAATCCCCCGGCCCCAATTAAAAATGCCCTGTCCCTTTTTGAATAATTTTCTGATATATATGAAAATCTTCTTCTTTAAAGACGTCAATGATTACTTTTTCCAATCGCAGATGGGTTAACGTCCGGTCTATCGTATCCAGAGCAATCTGAGCGGCTAATTTATTTGGAAAGTGAAATTCACCGGTAGAAATGCAGCAAAACGCTACTGTAGCCAGATTATTTTTATCAGCCAGGCGCAAACAGCTTTGATAGCAATTTTTCAATTCTTCCTTCTGCTTCTCAGTTACATCCACGCCAACCATCGGCCCCACCGTATGGATCACATACCTGGCCGGCAGATTATAACCCGAGGTAATCTTGGCTCTTCCGGGCTTTTCTTCCTGCCCCTGTTCCTCCATCAGTCTGGCACACTCGTTGCGAAGCTGAATTCCTGCGGCGGAATGAATCGTATTGTCAATACACCCATGGCAAGGGACAAAACAGCCCAGCATCTGGCTATTGGCCGCATTCACGATTGCGTCGGCCGCCAGGGTGGTAATGTCTCCTTTCCAAAGCGCGATCCGATTGGCGTTCCGCAATTCTGTCTGTGGATATATTTCTGCCGCCATTGGTATATCTTCAGGATAGACGATTCCCTTCTCTTCCGCCTCTTCTTGCAGCAGTTCGTCCTGCAGCCGCAGGTATTCTTCTCCTGCCTCCCCCGGCCAGCGCACATTCATCAAGCTTCGCAGGAGTCTTCGCTTTTCCTGACAATTTCCCAGCTCCTGGATCACTCCATAGCCTGGGCACTCCTTTTTTAATAACCGGATCAATTTATCCACTTTTTCTTCTCTGGTCATAGAACTCTCCTTTTTTCTATTTCTCTTATTATAACACAGGATATTCCTGATCTTTCCGTGTTTTCTTTCTATTCCATTTACATTTTCAGTTGTGAAGCTAATTTTCTTATGTTATAATTTTTTAAATACGTACTGATCACAAAGGGTAACACCTGCGGGAAAAGGCGGCTGGATTCAACCATTTTAGGACAGGGAGATTCTCTGTTCTTTTCGGACCCGATGCCTAAGTGCGCGGGTCCTTTTTCTATGATCGCCGCCCATTTCCGCAAGGGAAAACCTGGGCTTTATTCTGACTGCGAGGTGATATATGTGGATGATCTGCGCTCCCTTCTCTATCGGCTGAAGGACCAGCGTTCTCTTACAAAAGAAGAATGGACGGCTCTCATCGCCGGACGGACTCCGGAATTGGCGGAAGAGCTCTTTTCCCTGGCACGCCAAGAGCGGCACACCTGGTACGGCCATGACATTTACATCCGGGGACTGATCGAATTTACCAATTACTGCAAAAACGACTGTTTCTACTGCGGCATACGCAGAAACAATAGAAACGCTTCCCGCTATCGGCTCTCCAAAGAAGACATCCTCTCCTGCTGCCAGCTCGGATATGAACTTGGCTTCCGCACTTTCGTCCTGCAGGGCGGGGAAGACGGATATTTCACAGACATCCGGATGACAGACTTGATTGAATCCATTAAGAAGCAGTATCCTGACTGCGCGCTGACTTTATCTATCGGCGAAAAATCTTACGAGTCCTATCAGGCTTATTACAACGCAGGCGCAGACCGCTATCTGCTGCGCCACGAAACCTTTGATTCCAAACATTATGCCAAACTGCACCCTCCATCTCTGACAGCCGGGAACCGGCAGGAATGTCTTTGGAACCTGAAACGCATCGGGTATCAGGTAGGAACAGGATTCATGGTGGGTTCTCCTTTTCAGACCCCGGAACTGCTGGCGGAAGATATGCTTTTTATCCAAAAACTGCAGCCTCAGATGGTAGGAATCGGCCCTTTCATCCCACACCACGACACTCCCTTTGCGAAAGAACCGGCAGGAACTCTGGAATTGACTCTTTTTCTGCTGGGGCTTCTTAGGCTTATGCTTCCCAAAGTGCTTCTTCCGGCTACCACCGCTCTTGGAACCATCCATCCCAAAGGCCGGGAACTGGGAATCCTGGCCGGGGCCAATGTAGTCATGCCCAATCTGTCGCCCGCCAAAGTACGGGGCGATTATCTTCTGTACGATAACAAAATCTGCACCAATGAAGAAGCCGCGGAATGCCGCGCCCTTTTGGAAAAGCAAATGGCAGCGATCGGCTACCAGGTAGTCACAGCGCGAGGCGATTCCAAAATGCAGACACATGTACTGACGTTTGAAGAAACAACGTCCGTCAATATATCACATCATTTTTAAAAAGGAGGAAACCACCCTATGTATGACGTAAACTCAAAACACGCGGATGATTTTATCAACCACGAGGAAATTCTGGAAACTTTGGCCTATGCTGACGCAAACAAAAACAATAAAGAACTGATCGAATCCCTGATCGAGAAAGCTTCTCTGCGCAAAGGTCTTTCCCACCGGGAGGCTTCTGTTCTTCTGGTCTGTCAAGATGAAGATCTAAACCAGAAGATCTACAAGCTGGCGGAACAGATCAAGAAAGATTTCTATGGGAACCGAATCGTGTTATTTGCGCCCCTTTATCTCTCTAACTACTGCATTAACGGCTGTACTTACTGCCCCTATCATATGAAAAATAAGCACATTGCCCGCAAGAAACTGTCCCAGGAGGAAATCCGCCGGGAAGTGATCGCTTTGCAGGATATGGGCCACAAACGGCTGGCGTTGGAGGCCGGTGAGGACCCGGTACATAACACCATGGAGTACTACCTGGATTCTATCAACACGATCTACAGCATCAAACATAAAAATGGAGCAATCCGCCGGGTAAATATTAATATCGCCGCAACCACCGTGGATAATTATCGGCTGCTCAAAGAGGCAGGCATCGGAACCTATATCTTATTCCAGGAGACCTATCACAAAGAAAGCTACCTGGAACTTCATCCTACCGGACCAAAGCATGACTATGATTACCATACAGAGGCAATGGACCGGGCAATGGAAGGCGGCATTGACGACGTAGGCATCGGCGTGCTCTTTGGTCTTGACAAATACCGCTATGAATTTGCCGGACTACTGATGCATGCGGAGCACCTGGAGGCCGCATTCGGCGTGGGACCGCATACCATCAGCGTTCCCCGTCTTCGAAACGCGGATGATATTGACGCCAGCACATTTACAAACGGCATCGATGACGATACCTTCGCCAAGCTGGTAGCCTGCATCCGCATCGCTGTACCTTACACTGGAATGATCATTTCCACAAGAGAGAGCCAGAAAGTCCGAGAGCGTGTCCTTCATCTTGGCATCTCCCAGATCAGCGGCGGCTCCCGTACCAGCGTGGGCGGATATGTGGATCCAGAGCCGGAAGAAGAAAATTCCGCTCAGTTTGATGTGATTGATAACCGGACCTTAGACGAAGTAGTCCGCTGGCTTATGGAAATGAACTACATTCCCAGCTTCTGCACCGCCTGCTATCGGGCCGGACGGACCGGCGACCGTTTCATGTCCCTGTGCAAGAGCGGGCAGATTCAGAACTGCTGCCATCCAAACGCACTTATGACACTGGAAGAGTACCTGATGGATTACGCCTCCCCGGCGACAAAAGCCATTGGCGATAAACTAATCGATAAGGAAGTTCTCAACGTGCCGAACGAAAAAGTGCGGGCAACCGTAGAAGAAAATCTCCGGTTAATCCGAGAAAATAACCGGCGGGATTTCCGGTTTTAGTCAATTGGGGACGTAGTAAACTTCAATTTTACTACGTCCCCAATTGACAAATGCCCTGTACCTTTTTGACAAAATGAAAGGAGTTTTCTTATGAGTTTAAATACCACACCTTCAGCGGAACGCACTCATATCGGGATTTTTGGCCGGCGCAATGCCGGTAAATCCAGTCTAATCAATGCTCTCACTGGTCAGAGTTTGGCTATCGTCTCGGAAGTTAAAGGCACCACCACCGATCCAGTCCTAAAGGCTATGGAGCTTCTGCCTCTTGGCCCTGTCGTTATGATCGATACCCCTGGTTTGGACGATGAAGGTAATCTAGGCGCCCTGCGTATACAAAAAGCCTATCAAATTTTAAACAAAACCGATATTGCCATTCTGGTGATCGACGGCACGTCCGCCCCCTCCCCAGAAGATCTGGATATCCTCTCCCTCATTCAAAAGAAGGGGATTCCATTTCTTGTGGTCTTAAATAAGGCGGATCTGATTTCCTCCTCAGAAACAACAGTCAAAAAGGCGGCGGATATTCTTCAGGTTCAGCCGGAAAAATTATTTTGGGCCAGCGCTTCCAGCGGTTCTCACATTCAGGAATTAAAGGAAGCTATTGCCTGTCTTGTCCCAGAAGAAGACCAAACCCGCAGGATTGCCGCCGACCTTGTACAACCTTTGGACTTTGTCATTCTTGTGGTTCCTATTGACAGCGCGGCTCCAAAAGGCCGGCTGATCCTGCCCCAGCAGCAGACTATCCGGGACCTTCTTGAAGCCGGCGCCGTCTCCATTGTTGTCCGTGAAAGCGAGCTTGCAAAAACTCTTGCGAAACTTGACCGCAGGCCAGACTTGGTCATTACTGATAGTCAGGCCTTCCAGGAAGTAGCTTCCATCGTTCCAAACGATATCCCACTGACTTCATTTTCCATTCTATTTGCCCGATATAAAGGGAATCTGGAACTTCTGGCCGCTGGCGCAAAAACCCTTGATTCTCTGGAAGACGGCGACCATATTTTGATTTCCGAGGGCTGTACCCACCACCGCCAGTGCGAAGACATTGGGACAGTCAAACTCCCTCGCTGGATCCGTACACATACCGGAAAGGAGCTAAGCTTTGATTTTACCAGCGGCACCGAATTCCCGCAGGATCTCCAGCGCTACCGCCTCATCATCCACTGCGGCGGCTGCACCCTTAATGAACGGGAGATGAAATACCGCTTGAAATGCGCGGAAGATGCCGGCATTCCTATAACCAACTACGGAACAGCCATTGCGTATATGAAAGGAATCCTGGCACGAAGTCTGGAAATCTTCTCCTGATTGTTCAAAAAGGTACAGGGCAAAAGTTAATTTGGGACGTAGTAAAATTAAAGTTTGCTACGTCCCAAATTAAAGAATTCTTCAGATTTACTAAAAATCTTTTTCAGTTTTCTCCCCTATAATCGAATTATCAAATGATTCGAGGGGGATTTCTCATGAAAATGTACGCCAATGAAAAAAGCAGCGCTGTCCTTTCTATCTACCCATTCTCTGAGATTGGCTTTGAACGCGCTTACAGTCTTTCATCGTTATGTTTCATCTTTTTTTCTTTTTCTATGGCCGGATGGCTATGGGAAGTGTTTTTACATATCATCATCGATGGCAAATTTATCAACCGGGGCGTTTTATTCGGCCCTTGGCTGCCAATCTATGGATGCGGCAGTGTTCTGATCCTTTTAGTCCTGAAACGCTGGCGCGGCCAGCCCTTACGCACATTTGGCCTGATCCTTTTATTATGCGGCACTTTAGAATATTTCTCCGGACTATTTTTAGAGACGTTCTTCCATGCGAAATGGTGGGATTACTCAGACATGATCTTGAATCTCCACGGGCGTGTCTGCCTGGAAGGACTTATTATTTTTGGCATTGGCGGCTTGGTCTTGATCTATTTCGCCGCGCCCAGAATGGATAATTGGTTTCAGCGGCTCGCGCCAAGGGCAAGGCTTTGGTTTTGTTGTATCCTGACGTTCCTGTTTCTCTGTGACCTGGCCAGATCCATTCTGGCTCCAAATATGGGCTTTGGAATCACTGCCTGAAATCTCAGTTCAGTTCATCCCATACCATAAACGCCCCTACCATACTCCTGGCGTCTGCCTCCATCGCAGCCTTGGCCATCTCCGCAAATCCAAGCCGGAGCGCGTGATAAGTAGCCATATGCTGCCGCACCGCCCCTGTCAGGATCCTCTGCAGATCCTCATGTTTTAACGCATGATACAGCGAATTCCGATAATAGAAAATTCTTCCCTCGATTTTCTGATACATTTCCTGAATCAGCCGATTCCGGCTTGCCTGAATGATAAGAGCGTGGAAATGATGGTCGCAGATGGAATGTTCCAAGATATCTGAAGTCTTCTTTCCCCGGCTGGCCTTCTGATATCTGGTAATCCAATGTTTCAATTCTTCCAATTCCTGGTCTGTGATCAGAGAGGCCGCCAGGTACGCAGCGTGTCCTTCTATCGCCAGCCTGGCGTCCATGATCTGATAACATTCGTCTTTGGTCAATCTGGCCACGACCGATACCCTGTTGGCAGCCTTATAGATCAATCCTTCCTCCACCAGCCGGGCAAGCGCGTTCCGTACCGGAGTCCGGCTGACTCCCAGATCTTCCGCGATCTTGCTTTCATTCAGTTTTGAGCCAGGGGCGATACGAAGGCCAATGATCTCCATCCGCAAAGCCTGATAAATTATATCCTCCAAATGCAGGAACGGATTTTCTTTCATCTGTGTCTGCAGGCTCTTTTTATCCATACGCTCCCCTCGCTTTTTCCATTTTGCCTTAATCTTAAATCAAAAAGAAACATGTGTCTATCCAAAAACATTTCTTTCTCTATACCTCCTTTTTGTACATTTTCAAAAACAAAGTTTCCTTGCTGCAATCAAAAATCGTCTGAAAATTGACACTATTTATGTATTTATGGTAAATTTTTCTAAATTTAATCGTTGTATTTATTATTTAGAAAGGAGATTACAGCATGGAAAATCAAACAAAAAGTAATGCCGGTATCTCAATCCTGCGCTATGCGGGAACTTATATCGGCGCCGTTATCGGTTCCGGCTTCGCCAGCGGGCAGGAGCCTCTTCAGTTCTTTGCCTCCTATGGATACTGGGGAATCCTGGGCGCGATCCTGGTGATCGTTCTTTTCGCCTGGTACGGCTATCTCTTCATGGCGGCAGGGTATAAGCTTCAGACATCCACTCACCAGCCTGTCCTCAATTATCTATGCGGAAATGTGGTCGGCCGAATTTTCGACTGGATCCTGACCTTCTTCCTCTTCGGAGTTCTGGCAATCATGATCTCCGGCGGGGGAGCGGCCTTGAATCAGTATTTTGGTCTTGACCTGATGATCGGAAAAGTAATCATTACCATTCTGGCAGTTGGAACCATCCTTTTCGGATTCCGTTCCGCCTTAAGCGCCCTTGGTTTTCTCTCCACAGTCATCATTGTTGTAACGCTTGCCATTTCTCTTGGAACGGTCTGCGCCAATATTCCTGGGATCGCCAAGGCCGGTGAGGCCATCCAGGGTCTGGAGCTTTCCCAGGCAACGCCATTTTGGCTTCTGTCTGTATTTACATACGTTTCTTACTGTGTCCTTCCCGTCTTATCCGCCTGCGCCACCATCGGCCACGGTGAGAAAGACCCGAAAATCATTAAGAAATCCGCCTTCATCGGAGGCGCGGCTCTGGGTGTGGCAGTGCTCTTCATGGTACTGGCGCTCCTCTCAAGGATTCAGGATGTGGCCGGATATGAGATTCCTTTCCTGGAAATCGCAAGACAGATGCATCCTGCCATTGGATTCCTCTTCACTTTAATCCTTCTGGCCGCCATTTACACCACCACCGTTCCGATCCTGTACGGATTCTCCATCCGGTTTGCCGAAGAAGGAACCACACGTTTTACCATTGTTACGGTAGTTGCTTCCGTCATTGCCTTCATTGCCGGAATGTTCCCCTTCAGCACTCTGGTGGGAACGGTCTATCCGCTTCTTGGATACATTGGCATGATCGTTATGATCGCCGGAGCTTATAAAATGTTTATCAAAAAAGATCTAAAGCTGACAAAAAAGGAGGAGGATTAATCATGAGCAATACTGCACACAAAGGCGACTGGGTACGCATTGAACAGATCATACTTACCCCTGACCAAAGGCTTGAGACCCTTCCAGAGGCAACCCGCAAAGTGCCGCTGAAATGCTGGACCAATGGATTCCTGGAAGATGACGAGGCAAAGATTGGCGATACCGTCCAGATCAAGACCAATATCGGAAGGGTCATTACCGGTACTTTGTATGAACTCTGGCCCAAATACGATCATAGTTTTGGCCGTCAGCAGCCCACTCTGATCCACGTAGGGGAAGAATTGGAAGACATTTTGAAGGAGGAGGATTAACATGGGAAAACAACAGGCAGTTTCTGAAACCGTTGGAAGAAACAAAGAAATTTTATTTAAATCTGTTAACCTGAACTACGATGAATTCAAGAAGGAACGATTGGCCTGGGACTATGAAAAGCTGATGGATTCTGTAGGCTACAGCCTGGACGAGATCCGCAAGATCCAGCAGGAGGTCTATGTAGGAAACACTCCCCTTCTGGAACTGAAAAATATGACCCGGCTGATCCGTAAAATTTCAGAACCAGGCAAAGGCGCCCGCATCTTTTTGAAAGATGAAGCCAACAATCCTACCGGCAGTTTCAAGGACCGCCGGGCAGTCCTCCCTGTTTATGAGGCCAAGAAAAATGGATATCCGGGCGTGATCGTTTCCTCCAGCGGAAACTATGGCGCGGCCGTGGCTTCTCAGGCTGCCCGCCGGGGCATCAAATCCATCGTTGCTCAGGAAGTCTATGACGACGCCGGAAACGGCCAGCCTGAATCTCTGGAAAAAGGCCGTGCCTGCGAAGCGTACGGTTCCGAGATCCAGCAGTATACAGTAGGACCTGAAGTATTTACATATGTCATCTTAAACTTGTTGGATGAGACCGGATATTTTAGTTCCTCCCTTTATCTGCCCCACAGCATCGCCGGCATTGAGACCATCGGCGCAGAGATTATGGAACAGACCCTTGCCCAGACCGGGCGGCAGCCGGACGTAGTCATGGTCACCCACGCAGGCGGCGGAAACTTTACCGGAACCGCCAGAGGCATGTTAAAATCCGGCTACACCGGGAAACTCTGCGGCGTATCCGTAGATCTGCGGGATCTGGATTCCCACGATGACAGCCAGTTTGCCAGGAAATCCTTCTCCACCGGACATACCGGCTATGGCTACACTTCCTTAAGGAATCCGGAAAGCGTGGACGTACCTCTGAACGCGGCCCGGCCATTAAGATACATGGACGCTTACTATACCGTGACCCAGGGAGATGTTTACTACATCACGGAGCTGCTGGACCGTATGGAAGGACTGCAGAGAGGCCCTGCCGGAAACACATCCCTGGCCGGAGCATTTGCCCTGGCCCGCCAGATGGACGAAGACCAGATCATCGTTGTTCAGGAATCCGAGTACACAGGCGCCGGAAAATCCCACACCGCCCAGCTTACCTTCGCGGAAGACCACGGTGTAAAAGTCTACCGGGGCGATACCAATGAGGAGCGGCCGGGAGAATCCATCGTCATTCCAGAATCGCCACAGGATATCCGCATCCGCGATATCGATCTGGATAAGATCCGCCAGCAGTATCTTGAGATCAACGTAAAAGAAAAAGGCTTCGATAATATTACGCCGGAAGAACTGGCCTTCCTGGCAGCCGAGACTCATCAAAGCGAAGAAAAGACAAAAGAAGAATTGACCGCAATGGGAATTCATATCGTATAATTCATCGGGGCCGGGGGATTTTTAAAAATCCCCCGGCCCAAATTAAAAATGCCCTGTCCCTTTTTACACTTTTATCTGTTCCATCACTTCCCCAATAGGCGCCGCGATAGTCAATTCTGCTCCCACTTCTCTTGCCGTAGCGCTCTTATTGATCACCACCAGGTGTTTTCCGCGGAAATAATCGATAAATCCCGCCGCGGGATAGACGACCAGGGAGGTGCCGCCGATGATCAATGTGTCCGCCTGGCTGATAGCTTCTATACTTTTGCGGATCAGCCCGGAATCCAAACTTTCTTCATAGAGCACCACATCTGGCTTGATCAAGCCTCCACATTCACAGTGCGGAACTCCTTCCGAATTCTTTACATAAGCCGCATCGTAGAATTTCCCGCATCTTTGACAATAATTTCGATGGATACTTCCGTGTATCTCATAGACTTTTTTACTTCCCGCCGCCTGATGGAGTCCATCGATATTCTGGGTGATGACTGCCAGAAGCTTCCCTGCCTGTTCGAGCTGGGCCAGCTTCATATGGGCCGGATTGGGCTTTGCGTCCAGAAACATCATTTTTGTTTTGTAGAATTCATAGAAGGCTTCTGTATCCCGCACAAAAAAGCTGTGGCTGACAATCTGCTCCGGAGAATACCTGTATTTCTGCCGATAGATCCCATCGGCGCTGCGAAAATCTGGAATCCCGCTTTCTGTGGAAACTCCCGCCCCGCCAAAAAACACGATCCGTTCACTGTCGTCCGCGATCTCCTGTAATCTTGCCGCTTCTTCCTCATACATGAGACATCCCTCCTATCTTACCCGCGATGGTCCTGTTTGCTGTAACCGGTGAAAAATTCCGTCAATGCATCCAGCGTTTTTACCAAAACGGGGAGTTCCTCTTTATCCAATTTCTCCAGGATTGCCTGGGTCATTTGCCGATGATAATCCTCATGATGCCGGTAAGCCCGTATCCCTTTTTCAGTCAGGCTGACGAAGACGACCCTGCGGTCTTCCTCGCTCCTATGGCGCTGCGCGTATTTCTTATTGACCAGACTGTTGACCGCTGTTGTAAGCGTCCCTACCGTAATATTTAATTTTTTCGCGATCGCAGACATGTTCCGCCCTTCTCCCAGTCCAATAGCCTCGATCACATGCATGTCGTTATTGGTCAGATCCTTGAATTCTTCTGTGATAATGGCTTTTTCTTCCAGTTCCCAGATTTCATTGATCAGATTTACCAGTACGCCGTTGATCACCTTATACGCCTCGTCCATCCTTTGCCATCCTTCCAAATTGCCCGTCTTGGTCTACAGTTTCATTATACGCTTTCCGGTATCAGAGAAGCAATGACTTCTTTCACCGTTTCCAGCCGTTTTGCTCGCCAGGCGTCTGCCCCGCAGAATAGAAGCCCGTTTTCCACATCTCCCTTTGCCGCGTGGATCAGCGCGTCGGTGATACAATAAGGAATCCTCGCCGGATCGCATGTATGGAGACAGCCGTGGCATGGAGTATGAGGAATCTGCTCTCCGGCTCCGACCCGCTCCATCAGCGGATTTCGAATTGCCCTTCCCGGCATTCCCACTGGACTTTTTACAATCAAGATATCTTCTTTGTCCGCGGCCAAATACGCCTCCTTGTAACGAATATCCGCATCGCACTCAAAGGTGGTCACAAACCGGGTGGCTGCCTGGATCGCGTCCACCCCCAGAGAAAACGCGTGAGCCGCCGCTTCTTTGGTGGAAATCCCGCCAGCCAAAGCCACCGGGATCTTCTGCCCGGCTTCCGCCTCATATTCCCTGACCGACCGCAAAATCCGTTCTACTTCCCTATCGTAAACCGCGGTTCCATATCCATAAAGGGCAAGCTGTTCCTCTGCAAATCCTAAGTGCCCGCCTGCCGCCGGGCCTTCGATCACCAGAAGATCCGGGACTTTGCGGTATTTCCTCCACCAATATTTCAGGATCAAACGGGCCGATTTCTCTGTAGAAATGATCGGCGCCAGTTTTACTTCAGATCCCGCCGCGATCTTCGGCAGATCTGTGGGCACGCCCGCTCCGGAAACAATGAGATCCGTCCCTGCCTGGATCGCGGCTTTTACATATTCTTCATAATACCGCATTGCCACCATGATATTAAATCCGATAATGCCTTTCGGAGCAAGAGCCCTGGCCTTTTCGTATTCTGTCCGGATCGCTCTTAGGTTTGCCCCTTTTGGATCTAAGTCAAAGTCCGGTTCCCGATAACCGATCTGGGCGGCAGAGATAATCCCTATGCCGCCCTCCTTCGCAACTGCCCCGGCCAAATTGCCAAGGCTGATCCCAACACCCATGCCCCCCTGGATGAGCGGGACTTTTGCCTCCATATTCCCAATTTTCAATGGTCTTATTTCCATATTCTTCTCCTATCTTACATCCTGCGGAACCTTTCATACCTTCTAGAAACCAGTTCTTCCGCCGAAACCTGCCTGGCCGCCTCCAAAAATCGCCCGATCTCCCGTTCCATAGGTCTGGTCACCTCCCGCAGATTCTGCACGGTATAATGGGCCGGCTCTGAAAATACGCGTTCCACGATCCCCATTTCATACAGATCCCGGGCCGTCAGACGCATGACCTCTGCCGCTTCTTTTGCCTTCCCGCTGTCCTTCCACAGAATACTGGCAAATCCTTCCGGTGACAGAATAGAATAGATAGAGTTTTCCAGCATCCAGACTTGATCTGCTGTCGCCATGGCAAGAGCGCCGCCACTTCCTCCTTCTCCAATGATGATAGACAGGATCGGGACGGTAAGCCCAGACATCTCGTAAATATTTCTTGCGATCGCCTCACCCTGTCCCCGCTCTTCCGCTTCCAGCCCGCAGAACGCTCCCGGTGTATCTACAAAACAGATCACCGGACGGCCAAATTTCTCCGCCTGTTTCATCAGGCGCAGGGCCTTGCGGTATCCGTCCGGAGAAGGCATTCCAAAATTACGCTCGATATTTTCCTTTGTATTGGTTCCTTTCGCCTGAGCGATCACTGTCACCGGCTTTCCGTGAAAGCGGGCAATTCCGCCTATGACAGCCTTATCATCGGCAAAATACCGGTCTCCGTGGAATTCTATAAAATCCGTAAACAGAGCGCCAATATAGTCGCTTCCCACCGGCCGGTCTTTCATACGAGAGATCTGCACCCGGTCCCAGGCGGCCGCTTGATTATGGGTATGGGAATCTTCCATATTTGCCATACTGTCCCCGGATATCTCGCCCTCCTGGCTCTCCCTGTCAGATCCGCCGCTTTCCTCTGTTACGTCTTGCTTTCTTACATGCTCTTCCGTTTCATGAAGTTTCAAAATCTGGGAAAGCGTTTCTTTTAGCTGGGGACGCTCCACAATCCCGTCAATGAATCCGTGTTCCAGCAGAAATTCAGAGCGCTGGAATCCCTTAGGCAGCTTCTGTCCGATCGTCTGCTCAATCACCCTTGGCCCCGCAAATCCGATCAAAGCCTTTGGTTCTGCCAGGATCACATCGCCCAGCATGGCAAAGCTTGCCGTTACCCCGCCGGTGGTAGGATCTGTCAGCACACTGATATAAAGAAGCCCCGCATCACTGTGGCGTTTCAAGGCCGCTGAAGTCTTGGCCATCTGCATAAGAGAAGTGATTCCTTCCTGCATCCGGGCGCCGCCGGAACAGGCAAATAAGATCACCGGAAGTTTTTCCTTGGTGGCCCGCTCTGCTGCTCGGGCAATCTTTTCGCCTACTACCTGACCCATACTTGCCATCAGGAAACGGCCGTCACATACGCCAATGACCACAGGAGTCCCATTGATACGGGCTTTCCCTGTAATGACCGCCTCATCCAGTTTTGTCTTTTCCCGGATAGTCTTAAGTTTTTCCTCATATCCCTTATAATGGAGAGGATTCCGGGTGGCCAATCCCTGGTCCCATTCTTCAAATGTCCCTTCATCCGCCACCATCTCAATGCGCCGATACGCATGGACGCGGAAATATCCGCCGCATTTAGGGCAGATATAATATCCCTGCTTCACATCTTCCGCAATGATCGCTCCCCCACATTTATTACATTTCCGAAGCAGTCCTTCCGGCACCTCAGGTCTTTTCCCGCCAATGGAGATATATGCCTTTCTAGCAGAAGAAAGTCTTGTTTTTTTGAACACATTATCTAATTTCATTTACCCGTCACCTTTACATTTTCTCAATGAATTCAATGTCAATGTCTCCAGAAATGAAGTCTGGATGGCTGACGATCTCATACTGATAGTCCACGTTCGTGTCGATTCCCTCGATAATGACCTCGCCCAAGGCGCTCTGCATTTTACGGATCGCTTCCTTTCGATTCTTTGCCCATACGATCAGCTTCGCCACCATAGAGTCATAATAGGGCGGAATTGTATAGCCGCTGTAAATCGCGGAATCGATGCGGATTCCCTTGCCCCCCGGAAGATACATGTCCTGGATCGTTCCCGGCGAAGGACGAAACCCTTTCTTAGGATTCTCCGCATTGATCCGGCACTCGATGGCGTGGCCGCTCAGGTGAACTTCGTTCTGAGTATAGGAAAGCTTTTTCCCGGATGCGATACGGATCTGTTCTTTTACAAGATCAATTCCCGTTACCCACTCAGTTACCGGATGCTCCACCTGGATCCGAGTGTTCATTTCCATAAAATAGAAGTTCCCGTTTTTCTCCAAAAGAAATTCTATGGTCCCCGCGTTTTCATAGCCGGCCGCTTTGGCCGCCCGCACCGCCGCCTCGCCCATTTTCTCGCGCAATTCATCTGTCAGGGCGATGGAGGGCGCTTCCTCTATCATTTTCTGATGATTTCTCTGGACGGAGCAGTCCCGCTCCCCCAGATGGATCACATTTCCGTAGGAATCCGCCAGGATCTGGAACTCAATATGTCTGGGATGCTGCACAAAATGTTCGATATACATGGTATTGTCGCCAAACGCCATCTGTGTTTCCTTCTGGGCCGTCTGAAAACTGTTCTCGAATTCCTCCGGCCTCTGTGCCACTCTCATCCCTTTTCCGCCGCCTCCGAGAGCCGCCTTGATGATCACCGGATAACCAATCTCTTCCGCGATCTTTGCGCCTTCTTTGGCATCATAGACCGCCTCCCTGCTTCCCGGAATCACTGGAACGCCGGCGGCCATCATGGTATTTCTGGCCTCCTGCTTATTGCCAAGCTTAGCGATCACGCGGGACTTTGGTCCGATAAATGTAATATTGCACTGCTCACACAGCTCTGCAAATTTATTGTTTTCCGAAAGAAATCCAAATCCCGGATGGATGGCATCCGCCCCAGTAATAATAGTGGCGCTGATGATCCGGTCCATGCTCAGATAACTTTCGCTGGACGGCGCGGGGCCTATGCACACCGCCTCGTCCGCAAGTTTGGTATGGAGGGCTTCCCGGTCCGCCTCTGAGTAGACCGCTACCGTCTCGATGCCCATTTCCCGGCAGGCGCGGATGATCCGGACCGCGATTTCTCCCCGGTTAGCGATTAAAACTTTCTTGATCATGCCTCTCACCTATCCGATCATAAAGGTCAATTCCGCGCTGACCACCGTCTTTCCATCTACGCTGGCAATGGCTTCCCCCACGCCGACCGGTCCTTTCTGCTTGATGATCTTCGTCTCCAGCCGTACCTTGTCGCCAGGGACAATCTTTCCCTTGAACTTGCACTTATTAATGCCGCCAAAATAAGCAATCTTCCCCTTATTTTCTTCTACGCTTAAGATCGCCACCGCTCCCACTTGGGCCAGCGCCTCCACCGTCAGCACGCCCGGCATCACCGGTTCCTGAGGGAAATGTCCGGCAAAGAAATCCTCACGGAACGTCACACACTTGTAACCTACCGCAAACTGCCCCGGCTCATAATCTTCGATATAATCTACCAACAAAAACGGGTGCCGGTGCGGAATGATTTCCTTAATCTGGTTGATATCTAAATGCTTCATAAAATTTCCTCCTTTTCAATTTGGGACGTAGCCTTTTTGCAAAGGGCTACGTCCCAAATTAACTTTCAGGGTGTACCTTTTTGACGTTTGCCCTGTACCCAAACTAATTGATCCGGAATAATGGCTGGCCATATTCTACTGGCTGGCCATTTTCTACCAGGATCTCCGCTATGGTTCCATCGTAATCGCTTTCGATCTCGTTCATCAGTTTCATAGCTTCTACGATCGCAAGTGTCTGGCCTTTTTTTACCCGGCTTCCTACGGTCACGAAGGCTTCCGCGTCTTCTGCCGGCGCCGCGTAGAAAGTTCCTACCAGTGGTGATTCTACAATCTTTCCTGTTTTTTCTCCCTTCACGCTTTCGGTCCTGGAACTCGGCGCTTCCTCAGAAGGATTCCCTGCCGTCGGCGCTGCAAATGGAGCTGGCGGAACTGCCGGCGCAGCGGGGATGACCGCCGGGGCAGATACCACCTTCACCTCTCCATCCTGTTTGCTCATCTGTAGTTTCAAGCCCTTTTCTTCATATTTGAATCCGGTTAATTCTGACTCGGACACGGTCTTGATCAATGTGATCAGATTTTCAAATTCCATACATTCCATCCTCTCCGCAGGTTCCCTTTTTCCTAACCTTCATATTTCTTCAACAGTAATGTTGCGTTATGTCCGCCAAATCCCAGAGAATTCGTCAAAGCATAACGGATTTCTTTTTCTACTGGAGCGCCGATGGCATAATTCAGATCGCACTCCTCATCCGCTTCTCTGGTCCCCATAGTCTGATGGATAAATCCATCCTGGATGGCCTTGACGCAGGTAATGAATTCCACACCTCCGGCCGCTCCCAACAGATGGCCGACCATAGACTTGGTGGAATTGATGACGACTTTCTTGGCAGCTTCCCCTAAGGCTGCCTTGATAGCCCTGGTCTCATAAAGATCGTTATGGTGAGTGCTGGTCCCATGGGCATTGATATAATCTATTTCTTCCGGAGAGACGCCGCCTTCTTCCATGGCAAGAGTCATGGCTTTCGCCGCTCCGCTCCCATCTTCTGCCGGAGAAGTGATATGATAAGCATCGCCGGTCGCTCCATAACCCGCCAATTCCGCATAAATCTTAGCTCCCCGTTTCCTTGCGTGCTCCAGCTCTTCCAGGACAACGATGCCCGCTCCTTCTCCCAGAACAAAGCCATTCCGGTCCTTATCAAATGGAATAGACGCGCGCAGAGGGTCCGTACTGACAGACAGCGCCGTCAGACTGGTAAATCCCGCCACCCCTGTTGGACAGATGCAGCTTTCTGTCCCGCCGGCCAGCATGATATCCGCATCTCCATACTGGATTGCCCGAAGCGCATCTCCAATACAGTTGGTCCCAGAAGCGCAGGCTGTTACTACGCTGGTACATTTCCCTTTGAATCCAAGCTGGATGGAAATATTTCCGGCCGCCATATTGGAGATCATCAGAGGCACCATCAAAGGATTTACCCTGGAGGGACCTTTCGTTGTAATCTTTTCATACTCCCGCTCTACTTCCTGGAGGCTTCCGATACCTGACCCTACGATCACACCTGCCCGGAAAGGATCTTCCTTCTCAATCTCAATCCCAGCATCCTCGCAGGCTTCTATAGCCGCCGCCACCGCGTATTGGGAAAATGGCTCCATCCGGCGGGCCGCCTTAAAATCCATCCGCTCTTTTGCCTCGAATCCTTTTACTTCGGCCGCTAATTTTACTTTATAATCTGCAGTATCAAATTTGGTAATTTCTCCAATACCGACCTTTCCTTCCCGGATGCCGGTCCAGAACTCTTCCACCGTATTTCCGATCGGGGTCACTGCCCCAAGTCCTGTTACTACGACCCTTCTTTTCATATTCTCTGTCTCCTTATCCTCAAACTCACCTGAGTATTCCACCGCTTACACCATGTTTCCCATTTGCGCCGGCCGCTTACATCACCATACCGCCGTCCACATGCAATACTTGACCGGTAATATATCTTCCCTCTTCCGATGCAAGAAACGCCACAGCCGCCGCCACATCTTCCGGCTGTCCAAACGTTCCGAGCGGAATCTGAGCTGCCGCCCCTTCCTTCACCTTGTCGGATAAAACACTTGTCATATCTGTGTCGATAAATCCCGGCGCCACCGCGTTTACGGTAATCCCGCGGGAAGCAAGTTCTTTTGCCGCAGACTTAGTCAGACCAATGACTCCAGCCTTTGAAGCGGCATAGTTCGCCTGCCCGGCATTCCCCGCCACTCCTACTACAGAAGATAAATTGACGATCCTGCCGCTTTTTTGCCGAAGCATCTGGCGGGCCGCAAAACGGATCGTATGGAAAGTTCCTTTTAAGTTGGTTTCGATCACCTGATCAAAATCTGTTTCCGTCATCTTCATCAAAAGGCCGTCTCTTGTAACTCCCGCATTGTTTACCAGAATATCCAGCCGTCCATAGTCCTTGACCACCTTCTGGATAAACGCTTCGCACTGATCATAATCCGCCACATTGCACTGGTACACTGCCGCCTGTCCGCCGGCCGCCTCAATCTCTTTCTTTACCTCTTCCGCTTTTTCTTTGGATCCATTATAATTGATGATTACCGTCGCTCCCTCACTGGCCAGACGGATGGCGATCGCTCTGCCGATCCCTCTGGAAGCTCCTGTCACAACCGCGATTTTTTCTGCCGCCATAATACTCCTTTCCGGAATCTTCGCCTGTCAGGCTGATCCCCTTGCGCGCTTCTCTCTTAAGCGCTTCTATTTTAACTTTAGCACTTCTTTTACTTTTTCCACATCTTCCCATGCGCTGATGTTGCAGACCGTCACGTCCCGGCTGATCTTCTTCAGAAATCCCGCCAAAGTCCGACCCGGCCCGATCTCTATAAAAGTATCCGCGCCATCGGCGATCATAGCTTCCATACTCTGCATCCAGCGCACAGAAGAGCTGACCTGTTCCGCCAGCAGTTCTTTGGTCCGGGAAATATCTTCCACTTTTTCCGCCGTCACGTTCGTCACGTAAGGCACCTGGAGAGGATAGAGCTTCACGGTCTTCAGTTCCTGCGCCAGTTCTTCCCCAGCCCTTTTCAGCAAAGGGGAGTGAAATGGGCCGCTGACGTTCAGCATGATCGTCCTTTTTGCTCCCGCCTCTTTCAGCTTCTTCGCCGCCGCTTCTACACACTCTGTCTTCCCAGTGATCACAATCTGCCCCGGACAATTGTAATTCGCGATGGACACATCCTCTAGTCCTTCTAAGACTTCCTCGATCTTCTGGGCATCCAGGGCCATTACCGCGCACATGGCTCCCACTCCCGCGGGAACCGTGTTCTGCATCAGAATCCCGCGTTTTCGCACCAAACGGATGGCATCCAAGGTATCCATCCCGCCAGCCGCCGCGATCGCCGCATATTCTCCCAGGCTCAAGCCTGCTGTGATATCCGGGCTGATTCCCTGTTCTTTCACCACTTCTGTCATAGCCAGACAGGTGGTGACCAGCGCCGCCTGTGTATATTCAGTAAGGTCGAGCTTATCATTTTCCGCGAAGCACAGCTCCTTCATATCCAAATCCAGCGTTTTCCCCGCCTCGTCATAGATCTTTCGCGCCAGAGGACTGTTCTCATAGAAATCCTGGCCCATGCCTGCCTTCTGGGCTCCCTGACCTGGATAGATAAAAGCAATCTTACTCATAGAATCCTGCCCCTCCTATCAACCCGTCAGTCTCTTTCACCAGCTTCTGGATCAGGTCTTTACAAGACATTCTCTCTTTCACCATGCCCGCGATCTGGCCAGCCATGACGCTTCCGGTCTTTACATCTCCATCGACCACAGCTCTCCTTAGGCCGCCCAGAGTCAGCTGTTCCAGTTCTTCAAAGCTCGCGCCGCTATTTTCCAATTCCAAGTATCTTTTGGTCATCTCATTGCGAAGCGCGCGCACCGGATGTCCGGTGGTCCTTCCCGTCACGCGGGAGTCGATATCCTTCGCTTTGATGATCCGTTCCTTATAATTCTCATGTACCTGTGACTCGTCTGTCACCACAAAATGAGTTCCCATCTGAACTCCTTTTGCTCCCAGCATAAATGCCGCCGCGATTCCTCTTCCGTCCGCGATCCCTCCAGCCGCGATGACTGGGATCTTTACCGCGTCCGCGATCTGAGGAACCAGCACCATCGTTGTATTCTCTCCAATATGGCCTCCGGCTTCACACCCTTCTGCCACAACTGCGTCCGCGCCGCAGCGCTCCATCCGTTTTGCGAGGGCGACAGAAGCGACCACCGGGATCACTTTGACACCGGCCTCTTTCCACATACTCATATATTTCTCTGGATTCCCCGCGCCCGTGGTCACAACCTTTACGCCTTCTTCCGCTACAACCTTCGCCACCTCATCCGCGTACGGACTCATCAACATGATATTGACGCCAAACGGTTTATCGGTAAGCTTCTTTGCTTCCCGGATCTGTTCTCTTACCCATTCTGCCGGCGCGCTGGCCGCTCCGATCAATCCAAGACCGCCGGCATTGGATACCCCTGCCGCCAGATGGTACTCTGCCACCCATGCCATTCCTCCCTGGATGATCGGATATTCGATTCCTAATAATCTGGTCACTTCTGTCTGCATATCTAAACCCCGCTTCTCTTCTTATTCTTTGTGTTCGTTGATATAGTTGATCACATCGCCCACCGTGACGATCTGTTCCAGGTCATCAGTAGGGATTTCGATACCAAATTCATCTTCCAACGCCATCACCAGCTCAAACAAGTCCAGAGAATCCGCTCCCAAATCCTCTTTAAAGGAAGACTCCTCTGTAATACTCTCCGCATCCACGCCAAGATTTTCTGCTGCCAATTCTTTGATCTTCTCTAACATTTTTTCTCTCCTTTGATCTTACTTCTTTTTTCATTATATATAAACCGGGGAAACGCTTGCTTAGCCCCGCCGGTTTATTCCTTCTTTTCCGCCGTTACACATCCGTCTGCCGCCAGTCGATGATGTTCGCTCCCCAGGTGAGACCGGCGCCAAATCCGGCCAGGACCAGTCTCTGCCCTTTTTGCAGACGGCCCTCCCGGTTTAGTTCATCCAAAAGGATTGGAATACTTGCGGAAGAAGTATTCCCATATTCCTGCAGATTCATCGGAAACTTTTCGATCGGCTCACCCAGCCGTTTTGCCACCGCCTCCACGATCCGTCTGTTTGCCTGGTGGACAATGTAGTAATCTACCTCTTTTTCTTCCAGGCCGTTTCGCTCCAGTACCTCCCGGATCACTTCCGGCACCCGTTTTACCGCAAACTTAAAGACTGCCTGCCCGTCCATCTGCATAAAATGTTCCTCGTCCAGCATGATCTTTGGATCCATCTCTCTCGTCAGTCCGTTGGCCTCATACCTGCTCCGGCAGGTTAACGCCCCTCCCTTCGCCCCATCTGTATGGGTCACCGGGAAATAGGTCTGCCCCTCTCCCCTGCGTACCAGGGCCGCGCCGGCCCCATCGCCAAATAAGATACAAGTGCCTCGGTCCTTCCAGTTAGTGAGGCAAGAAAGGGTCTCGCTTCCGATGATCAGCGCGGTATGATACATCCCGCTTTCCAGATAAGCCTCCGCTGTATTATATGCCAGCACAAATCCTGTACAGGCTGCTCCTCCAACGTCAAAACAAGTAGCATTTACAGCTCCCAGCTCTTTCTGTACCTGGCAGGCGGTTCCAGGCAGAATCACATTAGAAGAAATAGTCGCCACCAGCAGAAGGTCTACTTCTTCCGGGGAGGTCCCGGCGTTTCCCAAGGCCCGCCGCCCCGCCTCACATGCCATAGAAACGGTGGTCTCATCCCGGACAATGTGGCGTCTTGCGACACCTGTCCTCTCTCTGATCCACGCATCACTGGTTTCCACCAACTTGGCGATATCATCGTTATCCATTGTATACTCCGGCACATAAGCCCCGGTTCCGCATATGATTCCAGCCATTTTGCTTCTCCCTGTCATTTCCAATTTATTTTGGTTCTCAATTATTTTGACTTTCAAAGTATATATCCTAAGAAATGGATTGTCAAGTATCTTTTGACAATCCATTTCACACTTTGCTTTTAAATTTTCCACTCCTGCCCGCGCATTTGAAGTTCTACCATATGAGGATAGATCTTCCCTTCTCTCTGCAGTTGGTCCGGCGTCCCCTGTTCCGCCACCTTTCCATCCTTTAACACTACTACATGATCCGCCCCGCTTACTGTACGCATACGGTGAGCGATCACCAGCACCGTCTTATCCCGGATAAGTTCGGACAGCGCACTCTGTATCAGCGTCTCATTCTCCACGTCCAGGCTTGCCGTGGCCTCATCCAGCAGAATGATAGGCGCGTTTTTCAAGAAAGCGCGGGCGATGGAAATCCGCTGGCGCTCGCCGCCGGACAATTCACATCCATTTTCTCCGATCATACTGTGGTAACCTTCCGGGAGTTTTTCGGCAAACTCTTCGCAATTTGCCAATCTGGCCGCTTCTATCACTTCCTCATCTGTCGCGTCCTTTCTTCCGATCCGGATATTTTCCAAAATAGTGTTATTGAACAGAGTAACATCCTGAAATACGATAGAATACAGCGATAACAATGTCTCCGGCTCTATCTTGGAAATATCCATTCCTCCCACTGTGATCCTTCCCTTCTGGACATCCCAGAATCTGGCCGCAAGCCGGGATACCGTTGTCTTTCCGCCGCCAGACGGCCCCACCAAAGCCGTCACTTTCCCCTGCTTCGCGGTAAAAGACACCTCTTTTAAAACGGTTTCTTTGGTATTGTAAGCAAATCCCACATGATCAAATTCAATATCATATCCCTGATTGCTAAGCTGTCTGGCTCCTGTCTGGACCGGATGATCCAAGATCTCGTTCATACGGCGGATATTTGTTCTCGTGGAAATTACAGCGGCCAGATTCTGCAATGCTCCTTCCAAAGGCGCGTATAACCTGGAAGCTACCAGCAAGAACAGAAAGAACAAAGGAATATCAATTTCTCCCCGAATCAGCAGTACAGCTCCCGTAAGCGCCACCGTCGCGATCCCAAATTTCAGGATCAGTGTGGAGGAAACAACGAAGAGCGCTGTTCCCAGTTCTGTAATGATATGGCGTTTCTCCACATCATCAATTTTCTGATCCAGCCCTTTCAGATAGCGGGCTTCACCATTATTCGCCTTAAGATCCTGGAGACTTTCCAGACACTCCTGCACCCCTTCTTCTAACGCCACATTCGCCGCCATAGATCTGCGGTTAAAATACTCCTGTATCCGCGCCGAAAAAAATGTTACCGCAAATGCCACAGGCAGCACCCACACTGCCGCCAGCGCCATACGCCAGTCGTAAACAAAAAGGGATAGCGAGGTAAGCGCGGTTGAGATCAGAGACCCCGCCAGCGCCGGAACATAGTGCGAAAACGCGGTCTCCAGTGTCGCGCAGTCTCCCATGACCGCGTTCGTCAGATCCGCAAGGTCTTTTTTCCCAAAGAAGGAAAGCGGTATCTTGCGAAGTTGTTCCGCCAAGGAGATCCGCCTCACTCCGCTCTCCACATAAGTTGCCAGATACGTAGCGTTGTACTGGATATAAGTAACACCAAAGATCAGGGCAAGGCAGAGTAAAACTCCCAAAAGATAAAGAACAGCTCCTTCCCGATCCGCACCTCCATTCATAAGGTCCATGACAAAAACGTATAAAAGGCCCACCGGGATCATAAAAGAGATGTCCTGAAGCATGCAGGCAAGGCAGCCTTTCACCAGATCTATCGCTCCCTGTCTTGATAACGCAAAACGTCTTTGCAATCCTTTGATCATACATTCCCCTCCAATCCAATTTTTTCTTTTGTGATCTTCCATTGCGCCGCTTCCGAATAATTCTTCCACATACGCGCGAAAAGTCCGTTTTCCGCAAGCAGCTGGCGAAAAGTTCCCTGTTCTTCTATATGCCCCTCCCGAAGGACATAGATGCGGTCCGCTTTAGTAATAGACGACAGCCTGTGGGCGATCATGACAACGGTTTTCCCTTTGGAAAGCTCCGACAGCGCCTGGCCTACCCGCACTTCATTATCAGGATCCGCAAATGCGGTAGCTTCATCAAGAATCAGGATCGGCGCGTTTTTCAAAATCCCTCTGGCAATAGCGATCCTTTGCTGCTCCCCGCCAGACAGATATACTCCGTCCGCTCCTACTACTGTATCCATGCCGTTCGGCAGTTTTTCAACAATATCCTGGCACTGCGCAGCGCGCAGAGCCTGCCGCACCTCTTCACGCGAAGCCCCCGGACGGCCCATCCGGACATTTTCCAAAATAGAGTCTTTCAGAAGGCGGCTGTTCTGAAACACAAAGGACACCTGCTCCATCAATGTTTCTTTTGGAATTTCGCGGATATCAATGCCGCCGATGCTTATCTTTCCTTTCTGAGGATCAAAAAATCGAGCCGCCAGATTGGCAAGCGTTGTCTTTCCGCCGCCGGAAGGGCCTACCAAGGCCACCGTCTGTCCTTCTTTGATCGACAAAGAAACATCTTCCAGCGCGTTTCCCTCGCCATAGCTGAAAGTTACCTGTTCTAAAGTGATGGAAGCTTCCAGCGGCACATACTTCTTTCCGCTCTCCGGCAAGGGGCGTTCTTTCAGCACTTCATCAATCCTTCCCAGCGCGTCGCCGACGATCATACCATCTTCACTCATAAACATGATCTTTGTCAGTGTCGTCCCGATCACAGGCGTGATGATGATATAAAAGATCAAATTCAACAGCAGTTCCTTTGTGACGCCTCCTCTGGAAAAAAAGATCCCTCCGGCGATCAGAAAGGCGAATACTCCATTGATCGCTGTAGTATAGAACAGCATAGGAAGGCGCAGCGCTTTTGTATAAGCAATGACCCATTTCTCATAATTATCGATCGATGCTTTAAATCGTTTGAATGAAAAAATCGTCTGTCCAAAAGTCTTGACCACAGGGATCCCCCTGACATACTCCACCGCTTCATTCGACATATCCGCCAGCGCGTTCTGGTATTCTTCCATCTTCCGCTCCATTCCCGATCCCGTCATTTTCATCATGATCAGGAACCCAAGGACTACCGGAATCAGACTCAAAAGTCCCAGCCGCCAGTCAAAAGCCAAAAGAAGGAACAGCAATCCTGCCGGAGTAGCGATCGCCCCAGCCTTGTCCGGCAGTCTATGGGCCAGATAATTCTCGGTAGCGCTGCTGGAAGTATTCACGATCCTACGCAGCTTCCCGCTTCCGTATTTCTCTATCACACCAAGGGGAAGCGATGCAATGTGGCGCATCAGATCCTTCCGAATATTCGCCGCCACTCGAAACGCGCTCAGATGCGAGCACATCAAAGCCGCGATATAGATAAGAATGGACAGCACCGCGAACCCCACAGCCGCCCATCCATATCCGGCCACCTGTCCCGCTCTCTCAAAGCGCGGTGAAACTTCCAAAACATCATGGATGATACGCCACAGATACCAGAACGGCACCAGCGCCAGCAGCGCGCTGGCCGCAGAGAGAGCCCAGGATAGATAGGTCAGTATCCTGTGTCTTCCGGCATAGCCCATCAATCTTGCTAAATTTGACTGTCTCCTCATGTAAAACCCTCCTTGAAAAAACGTTTATGATATTGGGATGTCTTTTCCATCCTCAAATATCCCTCTATTAGTCTTTCCGCCCAATAGTTAGTTATAGCTAACTATTGGTTAAAAATTATAGGGCGGTTTACTGCCCCATAATCTTCATCCATCCCGCGGTGTAAAACGCTCTCATCTCCCGCAGATAACGCAGCGCCTGCTCCAGCGGCATCTCATGTATGATCAGTTCAAAAAACGCGTTAAACATTCCTGTGATAAGAATATGCTCCAGCCGGCTGTCAATCGGCGGCGACGGTCTCCCCAGCTGTTCCAGCACCTTCAGATAATCATCGGTTCCTTTGGTCTCAATCTCCACCATTTCATCGATCATCCGGGAAAACCGCGTCCCCTCTGAATGACAGAGGATCAATTTAAATACTTCCAGATGTTCATAAGCATACAGAAGCATATCTTCCATACAAAGCCCGGAAATAGAACTTAAATTCTCCGGCTGCTCCTTAGGCGGCAGATCTGCAAATTCTTTCTGCGCCTTGCAGAAACAGTCCATAAAATGCTGATACTGCTCTCCCACCAGCGCTTCAAACAATGCTTCTTTACTGTCAAAATATCCATAAAACGCGCCTGTCGTAACTCCTGCCATCTTCACAATACTGCGCAGTGAAGCCGTCTGGAAATCCTTATCCAGGAATTCCCGCATTGCGGCTGACATGATCTCTTCCAATGTTTTTTGTTCTGTTTCTCCCATCCATCCTCCGGTTATAACAGCGTTATATAACACTGTTATATTGTATTCCTTTTTGTAAAATTTGTCAATGATTTTCTCTAAAACAAACGGCAATTCTTTCTGAATATAAGATGAACGGCAAAAGCCAGGACTTTTGCCGTTCGTTTGCCATTCTCTTTACATATCCAGCCGTTCCAGGACTTTCTTAGCCTCTTCCGTGGCCGCCACGCCTCCGTGCCCGGTCTCCTTAAGAGTAATATCCATCTTATCCCCGACTTCCTTCATCGCGTCGATGACCTGATCTACCGGGATCTTACTGGTGATCCCCGCCAGCGCCATATCTGCCGCGGCCATGGCATTGCCCGCGCCGCCCACATTCCGCTTTACGCAGGGCACTTCCACAAGGCCGCCAACAGGATCACAGACCAGTCCCATCAGATTCTTGAGCGCCATTGCGCATGCATGGCCGATCTGTTCCGTACTGCCGCCTCTCACATAGCAGATCGCTCCGGCAGCCATTCCAGATCCAGATCCGACTTCCGCCTGGCAGCCGCCGGAAGCCCCGGCAAGATAAGCCCGGTTTGCTATGATCTGTCCGATCCCGGCCGCTACATACATGGCTTCGATCATCTTTTCTTCCGACACCTGATACTCCTGGAAATAAGTCACCAGCACCGCCGGCAGCACTCCGCATGCCCCGGCTGTAGGCGCTGCCACGATTCGCTTCATGCAGGCATTGTTGCACCCCATTTTCAGGGCATTTGCCATTACTTTTGCCATAAAATCTCCGCAGAGAGTATCCCCCGCCTTCTGATAAGCTTCCATCAGCCCGCCTTCTTTACCTACCAGACCACTTCTGGAAGTCAGATCCGGGTCATAGTTGTCAAGCCCGTCCAGCATAGCCTGCCACATACGCTTCATTTCCTTCCAGGAATCCTCCAAAGGCACATCTCGCTCCTGCGCGTCTTCCAGCTGTATCGCTTTCCAGAAGTCGATCCCCTCTTTTTTACATCTTTCATACGCCTCTTCCATTGACTGATACGACATACGATCTTATATCCTCCACTTCTTTCTTAAATTACCCGTTTACATTCAGAAATGTTACTTTAATGATTCCATCTTTACTTTCCAATTCTTCGATCGCTTCTTCCGGCACTACCTGATCTGTCTCCACTACCATGACCGCGAATCCGCCTCTCTTATCCCGGAACACCTGCATAGTCGCGATATTGATATCCTCCCTGCTCAGCGCGGCGGAAACCTCCGTGATCCTTCCCGGCCGGTCCTCGTTGCGAACGATCAGCGTATTGCTCTCACCGCTGAAATTCACGTCGATCCCATCCATCTTGCTGACCCGGATCCTGCCGCCGCCGATGGAAAACGCCTGGATCTTCATAGGTTTTACCCCTTCCGCCTCCATGATGATCTGCGCTGTATTAGGATGAGCGTCCCGAATATCTTTAGGCTCAATGGTAAATTCCATCCCTTCCTGCTTCGCGATCTCAAAGCTGTCCGGAATCCTTAAGTCGTCCGGCTTCATTCCCAGAAGTCCCGCGATCAGCGCCTTATCGGTTCCGTGTCCTTTTCCGGTCGCCGCAAAGGATCCGTGCAGATAGACGACTGCTTTATCCGGTCTCCTGCCAAAAAGCTGCCTGGCAATCAATCCAATCCGCGCGGCGCCCGCTGTGTGGGAGCTGGATGGCCCTACCATCACAGGTCCCAAAATGTCAAAAATGTTTCCCATGTTTTCTTCCTCTCTTTTCATATTTTGACAGGTATCTAAAACCATTATACCGGGATTCCCGATATATTACAACGAAAAAGCTGGGACTGGATGCATCTTCTCAGATGCATTTCCCTCTGACAGCCTGAGATAAATTCCCCATGTTGTCTCCCGGCTTTATTTTTGTTATACTTATCTCCTACACCCAGGAGACCTTCCGGCTCCGGGAAAATCTGCAACTGTTCTATGTTAGGAAAGGACCGATCATGAATAAAAAGGAAGTATTAGAGATCCGCAGGCAGTTTTCTCCAGACAACTGCGCGATCACCCGCATCTGCGGCTGTTATGTTGACCATGAAAAAGAGAAAAAAATGGAGTTCAAACAGGCTTTCCTGTCTCTTCCAGAGGAGGAGGCCTTTAAGTATTTCGATATTTTCAAGCATACTCTCTCCGGCACATTGGGTAAAAATCTGATCAATATGGAATTCCCTCTGGAGCAGGAGGCGCCCGGCGGCACTCAGGAATTTCTCCTGAAACTACGCGACAGTCGGCTGGAAGACGATCTTTTGACCGAAGAATTCTATGACAAGGTGATCGAACATTATGATCACGCTGAAAATTACTACATTATCCTGATCCATGCCGTATACGATGTACCTGGCAAAACCTCCGATGGCCTGGAGATGTTCGATGCCTCCGATACGGTCTACGAGCATATCTTGTGCAGTATCTGCCCGGTAAATCTAAGCAAAGCCGGGCTGAGCTACAACGCCCAGACCAACCACATCGAAGACCGCATCCGTGACTGGCTGGTGGAAGATCCGGTGAAGGGATTCCTGTTTCCCGCCTTCCAGGACCGGACTTCTAATATCCACAATGTCCTCTACTATTCCAAAAAACCGGAGAAATTGCAGCCTGATTTCATCACCAATGTCCTTGGCAGTACAGTCCCGCTGACAGCCAAAGATCAAAAGAGCACCTTCCAGTCCATCATCCAGGACACACTTGGAGAAGATTGCGAGTACGAGGTAGTCCGCAATATCCACGAGACCCTCAACGAGATGCTGGAAGAAGCCAAGGAAACACCCGAACCTCTGGAGTTGTCCAAACCAGACGTCAGACGCCTGCTGGCACAAAGCGGGACCCCGGAAGAAAAACTCCAAACCTTCGACCGGGAATTTGAAGAGGCAGTGGGAGAGAAACAGACACTGCTCGCCTCCAATATCGCCAGTATGCGTACCTTTCAGGTGGAGACTCCCGATGTGGTCGTCAAAGTCAATCCTGAACGGTCCGACTTGGTGGAAATCCGGGAAATTGATGGCCGGCGCTGTCTGGTGATCGCAGTGGATGACCACTTGGAGGTCAACGGAATAGAAGTACGAAAATGATCGTCACAGACCATCTTCATTCCTGCGGCCAATAAATTTTAAAAAAAATAAAAAAAGTACTTGCC
>CABPCP010000031.1 GCA_902406105.1 uncultured Mordavella sp. | reverse complement strand
TCCGTGCCATGAAGCTTGCTAAAGCTGCCAAGAAGGTAGAGGACGGGATTGAAGAAACCTTGACCTATATGGATTTTCCTACGCAGCATTGGACCCGGATCCGAACCAATAACGCTATTGAGCGCCTCAACCGTGAGATTAAACGGCGTACAAAAGCGATCGGTGCTTTTCCTGACGGGCAGAGTGCCTTGATGCTCGTATGTGCCAGACTGCGTCACGTAGCAGCAACCAGTTGGGGAGCCAGACGCTATATGAATATGGATCATCTTTTCAAAACAGAAGAGGATCTGCTGTCTGATATCATAGCCGGCTGACTACCGGCTGCTAAACGGCTAGGTTTTGATTTTGCGAAAAACTATTGACACTATCATTTCTAAATGTACCTTGGTCAACCTGCTCTTGAAGATTTTTAACAAATAATTTTATATCAAAAAGCAAATCCATAGATTGCTCTGGCTCAAGAGTGTATGGCAATGGTTTTTGAATCATTTTAATTATCGGATTCTTCACATCTGGCACAATTAAAAGATTTTGCTTCTTAGATACTTTAATTCCCCAATTTTGAACTATAATATTTCTATTTCCAATATTTGAAACAGATAAACATACAAAATGGAATTCTAAATTTCCATTCTCCGAAAACACAACATTATTATCAGAAAATGTCATCTTCACTTTTTTTCTATTGGCAAATTTAATTTGCCATAACGTAATAATCACTGCTAGTGCAGTAGCAATTGCACCAATAACTTGTCCAATAGCAGCAAATGCTGTCCAAAATAGTATTTGTTCATCCATGTTTTTTCTTCTTTCCATCTCTATTTTCTATTTCACTTTTACCTATCAAAAAAACTCTTAGCTGTGTAATATAATGGCAAATTTTTATCTGAGGGTGTGTTTTTTTCTATTACACATAAATCATCAACTAATGAATATACATCTGTCCAAGTCATCCCACTATGAAATCCTCTTCTATTATCCGCTGGAACATTTAAGGAATACATTGCAAAAACTGTTTCGCAACTTCGTCTCGGAAACATTCCCAAATACGAATCAAAAAAATTATTTGTATATCTATAATGATGTGAATATATAAAATCTTTCCACTTAAATAACATTTCTTCTTCGTCAATGATGTCTATTACTGATACTTCTTCAAGCTGTCTATCTTCTTTTTTACCCCATGCCTTTTTTAGAAGTCCAACCGCTTCTATATCACTTGAAGGAGCGCTATAACCAAATATAGTTATCATATATGATTTTTTTATAACCTCATCTACCGCTTCCCAACATCCGCTTATATAATCATCATCTTTATAGTTTTTTTTCTTTACTGGATATAGTAATTTTATTGGGGTTAATATTTCATTGCAAATAGGACAGATTGCATCCTTAGTACCAAATTCTCTATGCTCTTCGCAATAACCCATTGCTACGTTCCCATGTAAACATAAAATATGAGGTAGATTATTTGTAATTTTGTAACATCTTACATACGCTTGAATCAATAATGGATCCCAATTAAAAGTGGCAATTACATCTTTACTGGTTAGGCTTAGTATCAGCATATCATAAATCGTTGGCTCATCTGGTAATTCAAGCGAATCAAAATATTCGTATAATCTCTTTTCTAATTCCACTACTATTGCTTTATATTCTGTTTTTGCATATAGTTCAGAATATATATCTTCAATATTGTCACTTTTCGTATCAAGTTTTACATTTTTTAACAAATCATCTAATGCTAGTTTTTGAATCATTCCATTCATAACAGCCGACTTTTTCCCATTTTTATCTCCATTAGGAATTGCCGCCATTGTTGCACCTGCCCCTAAAATAACCGTATGTGCTCGCATATATCTATCCTCTCTTATACTATTACTCATAGAACATTA
Organism: uncultured Mordavella sp.; assembly: GCA_902406105.1. Classification (GTDB taxonomy): domain Bacteria; phylum Bacillota; class Clostridia; order Lachnospirales; family Lachnospiraceae; genus Massilistercora. The sequence goes on along the minus strand of CABPCP010000031.1, from coordinate 27,774 downwards.
AATAGCATGTCATATCGAAACGCTTTTCAAAAGTTGTAAACACGTTGTAAAATATTGCTTTAGTATGTGGAACCCCGCATAAAATAAGAGAATTTAGAAGAAACGGTAACTCCTGCCGTGGCACACGAAAAGCACTCTAGCCGGAGACGATGGAGCATATTATCTTGAGTCTCAGTTTTTCCCCAAAAGCCGCACCATGTTTACTTTCAGAGAACCCAAGATTTATACCATTTATTTCTAAAGATTTAAATCGTTTAAATGCTGTTTTATAAAGTTTGTCCTTTTTTGAATCAGAGGCATTAAGAAATGTCGCTATTTCACTAAAATAATCATTTATTCGCTGATATGTATCTTTGAAATCGGGAACATCAGATATTTTCAAACGCATAAGATTAATAAAGAATCCACTGTCATTGTCCAGAACACAATCCCCACATTTTATCCAATTCATCGTCTAAGTCAAAATATACTGAAACAAACATTCCCACACCTCCATAATATTTTCATTCTTCCAACATTGTCAGATAGCTGTCCAACCTTGTATTCACATATCCAGCAAACAACTTTTCCATCGCATCCAGATTATGATTTACATGATATTCATCAAACGCATTGTAATAAGCAATCCGATCTGTAAACTTAATATCTATTGGAGGATACCCAGCTTTCATCAATTCCAGATTCACAAGCAGCCGTCCCGTCCGGCCATTTCCATCGATGAAAGGGTGTATACCCTCAAACTCAATATGAAACCGCGCAAGCCGGGGAATGATATGCTCAGTACTGTTTCTATAATCTTCCAGCAACTGCTCCATCTTAGGCTGTATCAGATATGGCTGCACTGGTTCATGCTTTGCACCCATAATTCTTACCGGAACTCTTCTGTAAACGCCTCGGTCATCCTTTTTATCAGCCAACACCAAATAATGAATCCGCTTGATAATGCTCTCTGATAATGACACCTGATCTTTTACCAAATCCTGCACAAAATCAAAAGCTTCCTTATGTCCGACCGCTTCCATATGATCTTTCAGCGGCTTCTTGTCAATCGTTAAGCCACGCAGCACCATATCTGTCTCTCGCAAAGTCAGCGTGTTTCCTTCTATCGCATTGGAATTGTAAGTGTATTCAACTACAAATTCCTCTGTCAATCGCTCTACCTCACCCGCTGTCAAAGGCCGGCTGGAATCCAGTTCGATTTTTTTCCTATCAATCATTGCAAGCAGACTCTCTGCTCTTTTATACCTACCGTCCTCCGGTTTCTTCGCAGCTGCAGGAATTTTCCAACTGCGCCCTTCGCGGGTAACACCTGGAATCTTTCCTTCTGAACATAATATACGAACTCTTCTATCTGAAACACCCCATTTCTCCGCTGCCTGCTTCACTGTCATGTACATAAATCTACACCTCACTTCAAACAGTAGTATACCCTATTATCGGAACAATATCAACGACATCGGAATAATATTCCCCGCTTATCGGAACAATACAAAAATCCGGAAGATACCAATTATCCATCTCCCGGACTATTATTTCACACTTCTGATTTTGGACTCCTCAATCGTACTCTAAAGCCTCAGACTGATGATACTTTGAAATAAGACTTACAAATCGAGGCTTTGCTGCAACTATACAGTCATATACCTCATTCCTTTCTATATTCTCCTGAATTCTTAATAAATAAGATTTTACAGTTTCATAATTATCAATAGTCAGAAAGTGAGATATTATGATGATGTAACATTAGCTGACCTTGCGGATGAGAACAATAAGCGGAACATTCCAGAAATATCACCGAAAGATAATTTTGACAGCTACGCTTATAAAGACAACGGGAGCGATCATCCTTATCTGTGTGATCGGATGTTTCGCGCTGACCACCCTGCTTGGCATTCCAAGCGGCATTACACCTTTATTCTGCGTGGTCGCAGGCGGTATCTGCTCACATCTGATCTATAAAAAAGGGAAAAAGGCGGAAACAAAAGCTTAAGCTTTTGTGGCATACATTACCTATCCAAATTGAAAAGAGGGACAAAGACTGCAGACTTTGTCCCTCCTATTATTTATGTATGTCTGTTTTAGAACTTGCCAGCCTTAGCAGCTTCTTCAATACTTACCGCCACAGCTACCGTCATACCTACCATCGGGTTATTTCCAGCGCCGATCAGTCCCATCATCTCTACATGGGCCGGCACGGAAGAAGATCCGGCGAACTGCGCGTCAGAGTGCATACGTCCCAGAGTATCTGTCATACCATAGGAAGCCGGGCCTGCCGCCATGTTGTCCGGGTGAAGGGTACGTCCTGTACCGCCGCCGGAAGCAACGGAGAAGTATTTCTTGCCTGCCTCTACGCACTCTTTCTTATAGGTTCCTGCTACCGGATGCTGGAAACGGGTCGGATTGGTGGAGTTTCCGGTGATGGAAACGTCAACGCCCTCTTTCCACATGATGGCAACGCCTTCCCGCACATCGTTGGCGCCGTAGCAGTTTACTTTGGAACGGAGTCCGTCAGAGTAAGCGATCCGCTGTACTTCTTTCAGCTCTCCTGTATAGTAGTCATAGTCTGTCTGTACATAAGTAAATCCATTGATCCGGGAAATGATCTTGGCCGCGTCTTTTCCCAGTCCGTTCAGGATCACACGAAGTGGTTTTTTCCGTACTTTGTTCGCTTTCTCAGCGATACCGATGGCGCCTTCCGCCGCCGCGAAAGATTCGTGTCCCGCAAGGAAAGCGAAACAGTCTGTATCCTCTTCCAGAAGCATTTTTCCAAGGTTTCCATGGCCCAGGCCTACTTTCCGCTGATCCGCTACAGATCCTGGGATGCAGAATGCCTGAAGTCCCTCTCCGATGGCCGCCGCCGCGTCTGCCGCTCTTGTACAGCCTTTCTTGATCGCGATAGCCGCTCCTGTAATATAAGCCCAGCAGGCGTTTTCAAAACAGATCGGCTGGATGCCCTTGATCTGGTCATACACGTTAAGGCCCGCGTCTTTTGTGATCTTCTCTGCTTCTTCCAATGAAGCGATCCCATAGCTGTTTAATACTTCATTGATCTTATCAATTCTTCTTTCATATGATTCAAATAAAGCCATTTATGTACCCTCCTGAATTTGTTCTTTTCAATAACACTTATCCTGCCGCGTCTACTCTTTCCGTGGATCAATGATCTTCACTGCGTCCGCGACACGTCCATACTGTCCTTTTGCTTTTTCCCACGCATCATTCGGGGTATCTCCGGCCTTAATGAAATCTGTAAATTTGCCAAGGCTTACGAACTGGTATCCGATAATCTCGTCATGGTCGTCCAGCGCGATCCCTGTCACATACCCTTCAGCCATCTCAAGATAACGGGGACCTTTTGCCAGAGTTCCATACATGGTCCCTACCTGGGAACGAAGGCCTTTTCCAAGATCTTCCAGGCCCGCGCCGATCGGAAGACCATCTTCTGAGAACGCGCTCTGGGTCCTTCCGTATACGATCTGAAGGAAAAGTTCTCTCATTGCTGTATTGATCGCATCACAGACCAAGTCTGTGTTCAACGCCTCTAAAATAGTCTTGCCCGGAAGGATTTCGGAAGCCATAGCCGCGGAATGAGTCATTCCTGAACATCCAATAGTCTCTACCAGCGCTTCCTGGATGATCCCATCTTTCACATTCAGCGTCAGTTTACAGGTACCCTGCTGTGGAGCACACCAGCCCACACCATGCGTCAGGCCGGAAATATCTTTGATCTCTTTTGCCTGTACCCATTTTGCTTCTTCCGGGATTGGAGCTGGTCCGTGATTCGCGCCCTGCGCTACCGGACACATCATTTCTACTTCGTGTGAATAAATCATTTTAAAACTCCTTTCAACTATGAATCTTTTCTGTCGTAAAGGTTGTTATAACTTTAACACCATACCACGTTATATTTTCTCATAGATTGGTTGATTCGTCAATTATTAGTTTTCCTGCACATGGAACAAGTTCCACATCTGGCTGTCTGTCTGATAGGGCGCGATCTCTTCCGGGGTGAAGGGCGCAGTCACCCAGCCCCGCGAAAGTCTCTGGCCGTCCTCACTGGAAAATGCATAGGTAAATCCCACCTCCACGCCGTTTTTCGTCAGCAGAAGATTGGAGAAATATCTGTTTTCCGCGATAGCTCCCGTCAGTGTCTCCTGAAGTACCTCATCGGGAAGTTCCGCGGCCGGGTAATTATCCGGATCTTCTTCCAGCATCTTCTCACGCCAGGTCTCAAGGAATGTTCCATCCGTCTGCAGCACATCCTGGATCTCATAGCGGCTGGCCAAATTCAAGTCTATGATCCGCACCCGCAGAGCAGAATATTCCCCATAGACTGAACCAGTGAAATAATGATCGTCAAACACCACACACAGAAGGTTCTCGTCCATATAGGTAACTTTATATTCTACTTCGCTGCCTAAATAAAGATACTCCTGCTGATCCAAGAATTCCTGGATCTCCGGGGTGGGATTTATATAATAAGAATCCGCGTTTGCCATAGCCGCATCTCTCAGGATCTGATTTACTTCTTCATCTTTTCCTGAAGGAAGACCGGAAACCTGCGGATACCGGATCTGGTAATCGATCGTCGAAGTCTCTGTATCTTCTCCTTCTGTATAAACCTCTTCCGTCAGTTCATAACCGGCAGCTTCAGATATGTAAGCCTCGATCCCTTCTATTCCATCTTCCCCTTCCGGCTGTCCCTCTTCCTTTTCCTGTTCTTCGCCGGGCGGTGCAGGATCCGTCGGAATCTGATAGGAAGGCTCTTCCTCCGGCTTCTCTTCCTCGGTGATCTGCCGCTCTTCCTCCGCTCCTTTGTGATCCGCGATTTCCTGGACTACACCGCGTCCCAGGAAAAAAATAAGCACACACAGAAGCAGCGCCGCCACACAGACTCCTCCAATGATCAGGCCCATATGGAAAGTATTTTTCCGGGGCTTTACCTGAGCCGGGGAAATCATCCGTTCCATAGGTAGGGTTTTTCTTCCATGTTCCAGCCGCTCCGGACCATAAATCACAAGTCCGCATCGGTTGAAAAAAGGAACCAGTTCTAACGGAGCCGCCGTGGTGATCCTAAGGACCAAATACTTTTGGCTGCACGCCTGGCACAGCATTTCTACGATTGCCGCGCCCATTCCATGCCGGCGATGTTCCTCCTTTACAAACACAAACAAGATCTCTCCGCCGCTGTCTGCCATGCCCCATCCCAGAAGCCCGTTTATCTGCCCGTCTCCAAAACACCCGGCAAAAATCAGATTGCCTTCCTCCACCTGGCGGCTGATCTCCTCTTCTTTCTCGAGGCCGTCAAAAATCTCGGCAGACATTGCCAGCGCCTCATGGATTTCATGTCGTTCCAGCAAATGAATCTCCATACTCTTTTCCCCCTCTTCCGCTCTTACTGAGCATAAACATCAATATTGTTCCAAAATCCGCTGTCCGAAGCATAGGAAGCGATCTCTTCAAATGTAAAGGGCGCTGTCACCCAGATATATCCAAGATCATGAGGATCATCGGCTGGATAGTTCAAATCATATCCAATCTCAATTCCATCTGCATGGACAAAAAAATTTGCCTTATACACGCCGTTTATTGTATCTCCTCCTAAAGCCGCCAACATCTGCTGAGTGCTCAGTTCCGATAGAAATTCTTCATTTTCCGCTTCCCCGCGCATTTCCTCCAGCCAGTCCGCGGCAAACGCTTCATCCAGATTCACAACATCTTTTACTTGATAGATCTTCCCGTCTTTCAGGCCGATATTGATAGTCCTTAAATCTGCCTGAAAAGCTTCCTGACTTCCCTGATAGCTGTAATCCTCAAAAGCAATACTGATAAAATCTTCTCCCGCGTAACAAACCTTATAAGTCACACTGCTTGCTAAAATAGGCACCTCTTCCCCCAGGACTCTTTCCTTGATCTCCTGGGACGGATTGAGATAGATTTTATCGGCCGTTTCCATGGCGCAGCTTCTGATCGCTTCGTTGATCTCATCGGCCGCCTGGGAATCCAACCCCTCCAGTACCGGATATCGGACATCGAATTGAATCACCGTGGACTGTTTCTCATCATCGATGAAACTGTATGTTTCTTCCTGAATCTGGTAAGAAAGGGCTTCCGCCTCGTAAGCAGGCACCGCATCCAGGCCGTTTAGTTCCAGGCTTTCACCGCCGGAATCCCAGCCGTCTCCGTTTCCCCAGCCATCTCCGGAATCCCAGCCGTCTCCAGAATCCCAGCCGTTCTCCGGCTGTTCTTCAAGATATTCGTCGGTCATCCGGACCGCCCTCTGGAAATTACGGACAAAAAACACGCCTGCCAAAAGGATCGCGATCAAAAGCACTGCTCCTGCCGCTGCCGCGATGATCACCGGAGTCTTTGACTTTTTCTTTACTGGCTGAACCAGTCCCATACTGGCGTAGACAGACATGGGAACATAACGGATGCCATGCTCTTCCCTCTCCGGGCCCGTCACGCGAAGCCCCAGCCGCTCATAGATCGGCACCGCCGTTGGCGCGGCGTACACTGTCACCTCCCGGACAGAAAGCTCCTGTACACAGCAGTTATATATTGTCTGGAACAACATTCTTCCTATACCTTTTCTCTGATATTCTTTTTTCACAAAGAAAAGACTGATATGTCCATTATTGCCCACCGCGGCAGTTCCGCACATCCGGCCATTTTCAAAAGCTCCAAAGAAGAGCTGTTCCTGTTTCTGGAACAACGGGCTGATATTTTCATATTTGATGAATTTCTGAAATTCCGCCACTCCCTCCGGCGTATAGGATGGCGCCACGTCTTGAGCAAACACCTCCCACACCAGATGAAGAGCCGGCAGTAATTCCTGGTGTTCCAAACGTCTGATTTCCATAAGCATCTCTCCTTATTCTGAAGACTTCAACAGTTCCTCCCGCAGAAGCGTCAGTGCGTTTACCACTGAGAATTCCCGGTTCTTCTCTCGATTCCCGGTAAAATGATATTTTTCTACCCTGCATTTTCCTCCGACCTGACAGCCAATATAGACAAGGCCCACCGGTTTATCTTCTGTCCCTCCTCCCGGTCCCGCGATTCCGGTCACGGAAAGAGCCGCGCCGGCTCCGGCTGCCGCGGCCGCTCCCGCAGCCATCTCCGCAGCCGTCTGAGGGCTGACTGCCCCATAAGTTTCCAAAGTCTCATGCCTGACACCCAGAATCTTTTCCTTCGCTTCATTGGAGTAGGTGATATGTCCCTCCTGATATACATCAGAAGCTCCAGGCACGTTCATGATCCTTCCTGCCAAAAGGCCTCCGGTACAGGACTCTGCCGTGGTAAGAGTCAGATTCTTTTCCTCCAAAAGCCTAACTATCACTTCTTCCAGCGTTACCTCTTCCTGATTCGTATAGATCAGATTTCCAAATCTTTCATACAATTTCTTTTCCACAGGACGGATCAATTCCTCTGCCCGATTTTGGCTGTCTGCCTTGGCCGTTATTCTGAGATGGACCTCTCCCGTCTTGGCGTAAGGGGCCAATGTGGGCTTCCCCTGTTCCATCAGATCTGTGATCTGGGCCTCCACCTGACTCTCTCCCATTCCGCAGATCTTGATCATATGAGAATAGATTCCCTCTGGTTCCCGTTTGTTCAAATAAGGGGCGATATCCCTCTCAAACATAGGCCGCAGTTCTCCCGGCGGTCCCGGCAGAAGGACGGCCGTCTTTCCATTCTCTTCCAGGATCAGTCCTGGAGCCGTTCCATTATGATTATCTATAACGACCGCGCCCTCCGGAACCAACGCCTGTTTCCAGTTATTCGATGTGATCTTCCGTCTTGGATTCCGGTCAAAATACTCCTGGATCCTGGCCCTTGTATGGGGATCTTCCTTTAACTGACATCCAAACACTTTGGCCGTCACCTCTTTAGTCAGATCGTCCTTCGTAGGACCAAGGCCCCCGCTTAAAATCACAATATCCGACCGGGACAGGGCACGGCGCAGCTCTTCTTCCAGTCTCTCTTCGTTATCTCCCACAACGCTTTGATGATAACAGGAAAGGCCCAAAAGAGCACATTGCTCTGACAGATAGGCCGCATTGGTATTGATAATATTTCCAAGCAGGATCTCAGTTCCTACCGAAATCAACTCTACCGTCATGCTTTACATCCCTCCTTTTGTCAGCACCTGCACATTCTTGGCCACGTAATCGATCAGGGATACGATTGTCAAGATCAAAGACAGCCAGATCAGCACCGTTCCGATCACATCGAAGATGCCGCCCAGATCAGCAATGAGTACAATGATCATAAACATCTGGGACACCGTCTTAAATTTCCCCCAGTAGCTGGCCGCGATCACGATCCCGTTGTCAGAAGCCACCAGGCGGAACCCGCTGATGATAAATTCCCTGGCAATGATAACGATCACAAACCAGGCGGAAAGGGTACCGTCCGGGATCATACAGATCATAGCGGAGCACACCAGCAGCTTATCCGCCAGAGGATCCATAAACTTTCCAAAGTTCGTCACCAGATTCCTGGACCTGGCGATCTTTCCGTCCAGCATATCCGTAAGGCTGGCCACACAGAACAGTACCAGAGCGATCCATTTATTCGCCGCTCCGCCTGTGTCCGTCAGCATAAAGAAAACAAAAAAGGGTACCATGATCACTCGCAATACCGTCAACTTATTTGGCAGATTCATTCTATCAACTCTCCTATCAAATCATATTCTAATGCCCCGGTCACTCTGACTTTCACAAAGTCTCCGGTCATCAGTTCCTCATCTGTATTGATAAAGATCAGCCCGTCCACGCCGGGCGCGTCTTTATAGGTCCTTCCTACATAAGCGTTCTCATCGGCTATTTTCCCCTCGATCATTGCCAGCATTTCCCGGCCTTTCATCTCTTCGGCCTGATCGAACGCGATCTCCTGCTGCAGCTCCATGATCTGAGCTTTCCGGTCTTCCTTTACCTCTTCCGGGATCTGGCCTTCCATCTGGGCCGCGGGAGTATCTTCTTCCGGAGAATAAGTAAAGACTCCCAATCGTTCAAATTCCATCTCATCCACAAAATCCAGCAGTTCTTCCTGCTGGCTTTCCGTCTCTCCCGGAAATCCTGTGATCAGGGTGGTCCTTATGGTGATGTCAGGGATCTCTTTTCTTAATTTCCCGATGATCCCGCATAATTGGCTTTTCGAAGTCCTTCTTCCCATCCGCTTCAAGATCTCATCGGAAGCGTGCTGGATCGGAAGATCGATATAGTGGCAGATCTTAGGTTCTTCCTTCATTACCTGGATCAGCTCATCATCCACCTCTTCCGGATAACAATAGAGTACCCGGATCCAATAGATCCCCTTGACCTTGCATAATTCCCGCAGCAGTCTTGGAAGCGATTTCTTCCCGTACAGGTCCTTCCCGTAGACGGTAGTCTCCTGGGCCACCAGGATCAACTCTTTCACTCCCTGACCCGCAAGCGATTCCGCTTCTTTCAGAAGCCGTTCTATGGGAACGCTTCGGTAGCTTCCCCTAAGCTTGGGTATGATGCAGTAAGTACAGTGTTTGTCACAGCCCTCCGCGATCTTCAGATAGGCATAGTGGCCGCCTGTAGTCACCAGCCGTTTCGCCTCCGGCAGCGGCAGGGCGTTGATATCTTCCATCCGGATATATCCTCCTGCCTCCAGAGCCTGTTCCAGCGCCTCAGCGATCTTATCATAGGAAGCTGTTCCCAGGACCGCGTCTACCTCCGGAATCTCTTCCAAGATCTCCTTTTGATATCTCTGAGCCAGGCATCCGGTCACGACCAAAGCTTTCAGCCTTCCTTCCTTCTTATATTCTGCCATTTCCAGAATCGTCTGGATGCTTTCTTCCTTTGCGTCATGGATAAAACAGCAGGTATTGATGACGATCGCATCCGCCTGTTCCTCATTGTCTACGATCGTCCATCCCTTTTCATCCAAGATCCCCAGCATGACCTCCGAATCCACCAGATTCTTATCACAGCCCAGGGAAATAAACAATAAATTCATTCCTTCCTCCTTCTTGTTTAGAAGAAAGGCAGATACCTGCCGGCATCTGCCCTCCTGATCATACTCATCTTCTGTTATTCCTCTTCTTCTCCAACGATCTTAACCTTTCCCTGGTTCAGTTCATCAATGGCGATCGAAAGCGGCTTTTCCCCTTCTTTAGTGCGTACCAGCGGTTCCGCTCCGTCAATGATCTCTCTGGCCCGCTTTGCTGTGGCCATAACAATTGAATAACGGCTGTTGACCACCTTGGTCTCGCCCTCTTCTACGTCTTTGTTTACAACCTTCATTAAATCTGTGTAAGATGGATGCAGCATATGCTTTTATTCTCCTTTCAATTCCTTCCTCATCTTCTCTATAAAGTCTATATTACGGAAACTTTTCCGGTGTTCTCCCTGAATGATCTGATGGACTTCTTCCACACAGTCCTCAAGCACATCGTTGACGACCAGATAGTCATACTGATCCATTCCTTCCGCCTCTTCCCTGGCTCTTCTCATCCGGGACTCGATCACATCCATGGTCTCCGTCCCCCTCTTCACCAGCCGGTTCTTCAACTCTTCCGCCGATGGCGGAGTCACAAACAGCAGAAGGGTTTCCGGAAACTTTTTCTTAACCTTCAAGGCTCCCTGGATCTCAATCTCCAGAATCACATCTTTTCCGGCCTGAAGCTGTTCTTCTACGTATGCCCGCGGCGTTCCGTAATAATTATCCACATATTTAGCATACTCTATCAATTCTTCTTTCGCAATCATTTTTTCAAATTCTTCCACGGTTCGGAAGAAATATTCTCTTCCCTCTTCTTCTCCCGGCCGGGGCGCTCTTGTAGTGGCAGAAATGGAAAGCGCGTAATTATCATACTGCTTTATCAGTTCTTTCATGATCGTCCCTTTTCCCGCGCCGGAGAATCCGGACACCACCGTTAAAATTCCTTTTTTATCCACAGATTTCCCTCTCCCTCGATGGTTCTCTTCATTTACATTCTGTCTATTCAATATTCTGGATCTGTTCCCGCACTTTTTCGATCTCTGTTTTCAGATCGATCCCCACGTTGGAAACTTCCAGATCATTGGCTTTGGAAAGGATCGTATTGGCCTCCCGGTTCATTTCCTGAGCGATAAAGTCCAGCTTTCTCCCAATCCCACTCTCAGAAGCTTCCAAAGTTTCCTTCATATGTACGATATGGCTTCTCAGCCGCACCAGTTCTTCGTCTGTACAGATCTTATCCGCGAAGATCACTACCTCGGCGGCGATCCGGCTCTCCTCGATCTGGGTATCCTCAAGAAGCTCCTGGACTTTGGCTTCCAGCTTTTCACGATATTCACTGATGATCTTAGGCGACCGTTCTTCAATGTAGCCTACCAGCTCCAACATTCCGTCCAGCTTTTCCAGGATATCCTTTTTCAGATTCTCCCCCTCCAGCGCACGGGTCTCGATAAAGTGATCGACCGCGCCGTTTAACGCTTTCTCCAGCCCGTTCCAGAGTTCTTCCTCATCCAGGGCCTGTTCTTCCATCGTCAGCACCTCCGGACATTTGGAAATGGTGGATACCCGGATATCATTTTCCAGGCCAAATTGTTCTTCCATTTTACGAAAATAGGCCAGATACTCTTCCGCCAGCCCTTGATTGTATTTCAGAGACACCTGTCCTTCCGACAGGTCTTCATAAGTGATAAAAAGATCAACTTTCCCCCGTTGAATCCTTTTCTTCAGCAGGCTCCGGATCGAAGTCTCGAAAAAATTCAGTTTCTTGGGCATCCGGATATTCACATCCAGGTACCGGTGGTTGACTCCCTTCATTTCAACTGTAAATTTCCGATCTCCTTCAGACACTTCACAGCGCCCGAACCCTGTCATGCTTTTTATCATGTTCTCCATACTCCATTTCCTTTTGTAATCAGTCCATGTCCGAACTAGGTTCCGAATTATTATAAGCCATTTGGCAATTCCCGTCAACCATGGTATACTGGTATCCACCGTAATCTATTACCTTAGAAAGGAATGACATAACATGGCATTTGACGGAATTACTGTAGCGGCTATCGTACAGGAATTAAAAGGAACTCTCTCCCAGGGACGCATCGCCAAGATCGCCCAGCCGGAAGCGGACGAACTGCTTCTGACGATCAAGACTCCAAAAGGACAGCAACGGCTATATCTTTCTGCCAGCGCCTCCCTTCCTCTTATCTATTTGACGGATGAGAACAAGCCAAGCCCTATGAACGCGCCCAACTTCTGCATGCTTCTGCGAAAACATATCGGGAACGGCCGGATCGTCAACGTATCTCAGCCGGGCTTGGAACGGATCATCCACCTGGATATTGAGCATCTGGATGAACTGGGAGATCCCTGCCGGAAGAAACTGATCATAGAGATCATGGGAAAACACAGCAACATCATTTTCTGCGACGACCAGGGAAAGATCATAGACAGCATCAAACATGTGTCCGCCCAGATGAGCTCGGTACGGGAAGTATTGCCGGGACGGCCTTACTTTATACCGGATACTATGTCTAAAACAGATCCGTTAAGCGCGGACCTGGACACTTTCATCCAGACTCTTGCCGCAAGACCTGTCCCGCTGGTCAAAGCGATCTACACAGGTTTTACCGGGATCAGCCCTGCTGCCGCGGAGGAAATCTGCTGTCTGTCCGGCGTGGATTCCAGCCTCCCGCCGCGGGAACTGTCCCAGGATCTTTTCACCCATTTGTATCGGCAGTTTTCTTACTACATGGACGATATAAAATCTTGCGGCTTCTGTCCTTCCATATACTACGAGGGAGCCATGCCTAAAGATTTTGCCGTTCTTCCCATGACCCACTACAGCGGCTATACAAAGAGGGAATTCCCAACTGTCTCCCAGATGCTGTCTTCCTATTATTCCGCCCGAAACGCTTTGACACGCATCCGACAAAAAAGCGCGGATCTGCGCCACATCGTCCGCACTGCCCTGGAACGGAACCGCAAGAAATACGACCTTCAGTTCCGCCAGTTGAAAGATACGCAGAACCGAGATCAATACCGGATCTACGGAGAATTGATCAATACTTATGGATACAGTCTCCCAGAAGGCTCTAAGGAACTGACGGCTCTTAATTACTATGACGGGAAAGAGATCACCATTCCTTTAGACCCCTCCCAGACTCCCCAGGAGAATGCCCAGCGGTATTTCGCCCGATATAACAAACAAAAAAGAACCTACGAGGCTCTAAGCCAGCTGATCCAGGAAACCTCTGATGATATCAGCTATCTGGAGTCGGTAGAAAACGCTCTGGAAATTGCGCAAAACGAAGAAGACCTGGCTCAGATCAAGGATGAACTGGCCGGCAGCGGCTATATCCGGCAGCGGTCCGGCCGTAAAAAGGCGCGGACTATCAGTCGTCCTCTCCATTATATTTCCAGCGACGGCTATGACATATATGTAGGAAAAAACAATTTTCAAAATGATGAACTGACCTTTTCTTTTGCCGCTGGCAGCGACTGGTGGTTCCACGCTAAAGGCGCTCCCGGCTCCCACGTGATCGTCAAGACCGGCGGAGATGAACTGCCGGACCGCACCTTTGAGGAAGCGGGCCGCCTGGCCGCCTACTATTCTAAAAACCGCGGAAGCGACAAAGTGGAAATTGATTATGTGGAGAAAAAACATGTGAAAAAACCAAACGGAGCCAAGCCCGGTTTCGTGGTCTATTATACCAACTACTCCCTGGTCATTGACTCCGACATTTCTCAGATCAAAGAGGTCTCTCCTGACAGTTAGATCAGCTCCAGCTGCAGGAAAATGGCCCAGACATAAGGGGCCCCAAATACACCCAGTTGTTTGGGGCCTTTGATATTTTCTTTCCCTTCCCGGCAGATTTTCTCATAGGCTTTCTCGAAGGTAGCCCGTGTGATAGATTTCTTCCGCCGGTCAATGAAACATTCCCCGCCTTTGATCACATATACGAAAGGCAGTTTCTTCAAGGTATAAAACTGTTCTCCCTGATGGGCTGTTACCACTTCCCAAACTTCTGCTTTCTGATCCATAGCCCTCTTTCCTCTGCTGTTCCCGCTCTTATGCTTCCATAGTTCCCGCCAGGTAGTCAATGAACTGCTGCGCCGTTCTGCCGGACAGCCCTCCGTGACTTAATTCCCATTTATTTGCTTCTTTGAGAAGTTCTTCTTCCGGAAGCTGGATCTGATTTCTTCTGGCCAGCTGCCGCACGATCTCCTGGAACTCTTTTTTATCTGGTTTCCCAAAATATATCGTAACTCCAAATCTTGCCACCAGAGATAATTTCTCCTGGACCGTATCGTTGGAGTGAAGTTCCTCATCCCGTTCTTCTTTATCACGAAACGTCTCTCGGATGAGGTGGCGCCGGTTGGACGTAGCGTAGATCAGGATATTGTCCGGTTTCCGCTCCAACCCGCCTTCGATCACCGCTTTCAGGTATTTATATTCAATCTCAAATTCCTCAAAAGACAGATCGTCCATATAAATAATAAACTTATAATTCCGATCTTTCACCTGGGCGATCACAGAATTCAGATCCTGGAATTGATGCTTATAGACTTCGATCATACGCAGTCCCTGGTCGTAATATTGATTTAAGATCGCTTTGATGGAAGAAGATTTGCCCGTCCCCGCATCTCCAAAGAGCAGACAGTTATTGGCCTTCCTTCCCTTGACAAACGCTTCTGTATTGTCGATCAGTTTTCTCTTGGCGGTCTCATATCCCACCAGATCATCCAGATGGACATGGGCGATCTTAGTGATAGGCAGGATCTTGGCTCCTTCTTCTGTATGCTGGATGCGGAACGCCTTGTGGAGTCCCAGCTTTCCCACCCCAAATTCTTTAAAAAACGGGGTCAGGATATCTTTGACCCCTTCTGCTGTTCCCGCCGCAGCCAGATGGACGCTGAGCTCACAGATCCGGTCCCTGATCCTCTGATTGAAAACTTTTCCGCGGCTGCCGGTCCCCTGATAATGGGACAATATTGAAATACATCCTGCCCCCAGCTTTTCTTCCATTTTCCCGAAATCGTAGTCAAACAACTCTTTAAAAATCGCGAAATCATGAAGCGCCGCCTCATTGATAGTTCCTTCCACTTTCCCTACGATCTCGCAGGAGGTACTGTAAGCATTCTCATGGTTCGCCAAAAGGAAAGTCAGATAAGTATGCCACAGATTTCCCTCGAAACCATGGCTGACCGACAATTCCAAGATCTGATTTGCCGTCTCAAAGAAAAGGCCTTTCAGATCTTCCTGATTGTAATAATCACTGTCATAGTTCTCCATGAGAAAAGCCATATCCTTTAAAGCTTTTCCCTCCTCCATATGTTTATAGATCATCAATTCATTTACTCTCATCAAAGTCGCCTTCTTCCCTTAATAGTTCCCCAGTATCTTTAAACTTCGGCTCTCTTCCCGCAATCCCCGGAGAGCATTTTTCACCGCCGCCTCTCCCAGGTTCCCTTCAAAATCTATGAAAAACCGATATTCCCAGCTTCTGCCCTCAATCGGCCTAGACTCGATCTTGGTCATATTCAGGTCGTTATAAATAAAATGAGACAGCAGGTGGTACAAGGAGCCGCTCTCATGGGGCAGTTCCAGACACAGGCTGATCTTGCGGGCTTCCTTTAAGAAAACTTTCTGGTTGGTGACTACAATAAACCGGGTAGAATTATTTTTATCGTCATTGATCGCGTCTTCCAACACGGCAAGACCATGGATCTTGGCCGCGTAAGCGCTGCACACCGCCGCCTGGCTCGTATCTGCGTCTTCCAAGATCTTCTGGGCGGCAATGGCTGTATTGGATACGCTGATCTGCTGCCAATCGCTGTGTTCGTCCAGAAATCTGGATGTCTGCATCAATGCCTCCGCCTTGGAATACACTCTCTTGATATTCTGCAGGCTTGCCCCCGGAAGTCCGGCCAGCGTATGGGTGATCGGGATAATGGTCTCTCCCACAATATAATTTTCAAACTCTACCAGCAGATCATACATCTCCGCCACCGCTCCCGCGGTGGAATTCTCAATGGGAAGCACCGCGTAATCGGCCGCTCCTTCTTCGATCGCGTTCATGGCATCCCGGAAGGTCCTGACATGGAAACTGTTGCATTCTGGGCCGAAATAAGCCTGCATAGCGGCCTGGCTGTAGGCCCCTTCCGTCCCCTGGAATACAATCCTTGCGCCTTCTTTATCCAAAGAGTCGATCTGGATAAAGGGAAGCCTTCCCAGGGCCCCAGCCTGAACCAGCTGCTGGTACTGCAGCTTGCGGCTCATGGACATCAATTGCTGGTACAATTCCTGGATCCCCTTTTTATTAAACTCTGTGGCAGTCTTCCCTGCCACGTCTGCCAGCTTTTCCTTCTCTCTTTGACGGTCAAACACCTTGGTTCCGCTGTTGATCTTATATTCTCCCACTTCCCGGCAGATCCGCATCCGCTCTTCATAGAGCTTTACGATCTGATCGTCTACAAGGTCTAATTGTTCTCTTAATTCTCCTAATGATGCCATGATATATCTCCTTTTTTGCGAACTACGCTGTATTATAATACATTTCCCGCATAAAATCTACCTCTGCAAACCATACTTAGAAATATGAGACATGATTTTTTGACTTGCGGGACCACCGGCTGGTGTATGGAAATCCTGTTTACCGGCCTGCACTCTCTGCGTCGGGAAAACCCTACCCTTACGGGGAACACTTCCATCTGGATGTTTCCCATCTACGGAATGGCCAGCTTTCTCTCTCCTCTCTGCAAACGCCTGGAAGGAAGAAGCCTGATACTCAGAGGAGGTGTGTATACATGCTGTATCTTTTGCGCGGAATATCTTACCGGCTCCTTCTTGAGAAAGTTTAACGCCTGCCCGTGGAATTACAGCGGCGCCCCCTGCAATATCAACGGTTTGATCCGTCTGGACTATGCGCCTTTATGGTTCGGCGCGGGACTTCTCTTTGAAAAAATTCTCTCCAGACATTGAAAATCTTTCACATTTAGTATATGATGTATGAAAGATTTTCAGTGGAGGAGGGAAAATGATGCGTCAGTACAAACATAAGATGGCCAGTCCGGCCGCTTTTCCTGTTCTTTTGCGTAAAGATCATCTTTTCTTTTCCCGACTCTTTCAGTTGAAATCTTTTATTTTCTATTTTTATTCCAAATTCACAATATCCCAAAACAGCAACGGAATATTGATACATCTTCAAAGGAGGTTTTTATGAGACACTTAATGAGTCCACTGGATTTTTCCGTGGAAGAATTAGACCAATTGATGGATCTGGCATCCGACATTGAGGCAAATCCAGGGAAATACGCCCACGCCTGCGATGGGAAGAAGCTGGCCACCCTTTTTTATGAGCCAAGCACCAGAACTCGGCTCAGCCATGAGGCGGCTATGCTCAATCTGGGAGGAAATGTACTCGGATTTTCTACCGCCGACTCCAGTTCCGCCGCCAAAGGGGAGAGCGTCGCCGACACCATCCGCACCATTTCCTGCTACGCGGACATCTGCGCTATGCGGCATTATAAAGAAGGCGCGCCTATGGTTGCCGCCAAACATTCCAGGATTCCGGTCATCAACGCCGGGGATGGAGGCCACCAGCACCCCACCCAGACCCTGACCGATCTTCTGACCATCCGATCTTTAAAAGGCCGGCTGGAAAACATGACCATCGGTCTGTGCGGAGACCTAAAATTTGGCCGTACCGTCCATTCTTTGATCCACGCTCTGGTCCGCTATCCGGGGATTCGTTTCGTGCTGATCTCGCCAGAGGAGCTGCGTCTCCCAAGTTATATCCGCTCCGATGTGCTGGATCAGAAGAATATCCCTTATGAAGAAGTAGTCCGGCTTGAAGACGCGCTTCCGAATCTGGATCTGCTCTACATGACCCGCGTGCAGAAAGAGCGTTTCTTCAACGAAGAAGATTATGTGCGTATGAAGGATTTCTATATTTTAGACCGGAAGAAAATGAAGCTTGCTCCTGAGAATATGTATGTTCTCCATCCTCTGCCAAGGGTCAACGAAATATCCGTAGAGGTAGACGATGATCCAAGAGCCGCTTATTTCAAACAGGCCCAATATGGTGTCTACATAAGAATGGCGCTGATCCTGACACTGTTAGAGATTGAAGTATAAAAAGGAGGCCAGAAACTATGGTAAAGAATACATTGACCGTTGGACGTATTGAAGAAGGGTTTGTACTGGATCACATTCAGGCCGGACGAAGCATGGATATCTATAAATACCTCCATCTGGATAAACTGGACTGCTGTGTGGCTATCATCAAGAACGCCCGGAGCAGTAAAATGGGACGGAAGGATATTATGAAGATTGAATGTCCCATTGATTTTATGGATCTGGATATCCTTGGTTTTATCGATCACGATATCACGGTAAATATTGTCAAGGACAGTAAGATCGTAGAGAAAAAATGTCTCCATCTTCCCAAAGAGATCACCAATGTGATCCGCTGCAAGAACCCCCGGTGTATCACTTCCATCGAGCAGGGCCTGGACCATGTCTTTGTACTGACAGATCCGGAGAATGAAGTCTACCGCTGCAAATACTGCGAAGAAAAATACCACAGAAGATAATTGATCATAAAAGAAAAGCACGGCCGTCAGACATCAAGCGGCCGTGCTTTTCCTTTCTTATTTCTTACGCGATCGAGCTTGAAAGCCCGATCATCAGACGCATTAGGGGACTGATCCACTTATTCTTATTATGGGCGCATACGGCTGTGATCCTGTTGTGCGAGATCTCTGTGGGGATTTCCTCCAGCTCACCTGCTTCTAACTCTTCCCGCACCGTGAATTCAGGAAGGTACGAGATCCCCACATCGCTTTTTACCAGATTCTTGATCGTGGGAATACTCCACATCTCAATCGTATGATCCAGGGTAATAGACTTTTTCCTTAAATACTCTTCAAAGATCTGCCGAAATACGCATGTTGGCTCGTTAATGACCAAAGGGACCGAAAGCGTCTGATCCGGCGTCACAAAATCCGGGAACCTGCGCCTGGTCTCCGGCGAGGCCACCAGTACCAGCGGGAAGGCACCGATCGGGTAGGTGATCAGACCGGAACCGAAGCCGCCGATGTCTTCATAGAAAATCCCCAGATCCAAACTTCCCCGCAGCAATTCATTCCGGATATCGTAACAGTTCATGGAGCGCAGATAGATCTTGGCCTTTGGCGCCTGCTGACAGAACTTTTTCAGCGCGGTGGGAATCTTGTAACACAGCAGTGTCTCTCCTACTCCAATATGGATGCTCCCCTGGCAATCGGCCAGATCATTTTCAAAATACCGCAGTTTTTCTACCGACTGAAACACCTCCTCCACATAAGGGACCAACAGTTCTCCAGCCTGAGTCAGGACCATGTTTCTCCCGGATTTCTCGAACAATTTCACAGATAATTCCCGCTCCAACTGACCCATCTGGAAAGTGATGGCCGATTGGGTATAATTCAGCTTTTCCGCGGCAGCTCTAAAACTTCCCGTCTCCACCACCGTACGGAATATATTCAGATACTTTAATTCCATTTTTCCTCCACACTTAAATTGCTTTTAATTGTTACTTATTTATCTTTAAATTGTTTTTAATTATTATATAGTGCTATTATATGTAGAAGAAAGAAATTCTGCAAGATATTTATGGAAGGAGAACGAAACATGTATACATTAGAACTGGCGCGCCCGGATGTGTTGCAAACCTGCTGGGAGATCATAGCGATGGGGCGAAATTTTCAGAAAGAACAGGGATTCACACAATGGACCGAAGACTATCCTAATCCGGATACGATCCGGGATGATATTGAGGCACAAAAAGGGTATGTGATCAAAGCGGACGGCCGGATCGCCGGCTACATGTGTGTCGATTTTGACGGGGAACCTGCTTATAATGATATCGAAGGAGAATGGCACACGAAAGCCCCCTATGCCGTCGTACACCGGATGGCATTCCATGGAGATTTCAGAGGAAGGGGTATGGCTGATGTCGCTTTCCGCCTGATCGAGAAACTTTGCCTTGACAATCAGATCGCAAGCATCCGGGTTGACACAGATTTTCCAAACAAACGGATGCAGCATATTTTAGAAAAAAACGGATTTGTCAAACGTGGAGTGATCGTTTTCCAGGGAAGCGGAAAACTAGCCTATGATAAAGCATTAGAATAAACTTGCGAGCAAGACGATAAGCCGGGTTATGTCGTGGGTAATCATCTATCTAGGCCTGCCGTTGCCGGCAGGCTCCAGCAGCCTACCTAAGACGTGACGGGCCGCCACATCGTCTTTATTCAGCCTTGCTTCGGATGGGGTTTACATGTGCCCCCGCCGTTACCGGCAGGGCGGTAGTCTCTTACACTGCCCTTCCACCCTTACCTCCCTTTAGAGAAGGCGGTACATTTCTGTTGCACTTTCCTTGGAGTCGCCTCCACCGGACGTTATCCGGCATCCTGCCCTGTGAAGCCCGGACTTTCCTCACCTGCGGCCTTTCGGCACATGCAGCTGCGATTACCTGTCTTACTCGCGGTTTTAGATTGTATCACAAAATCCAAGAATAATCAATCGGGTACACCCCATTTTTCATTTTGGTACACCCTTGAGGTCAATTTGGGACGTAGCCTTTTTTCATTTTACTACGTCCTCAATCAGCTCCTCTCCATCCGCCGCGGTCGTCGCCAGCTCATCGCAGCGCTCATTCTGCGGATGGCCGTCGTGCCCTTTGACCCAGATAAAGGTCACCTGATGGGACTCTTTGGCTTTCAAAAGACGTTTCCAGAGATCGATATTTTTGACCGGTTCGTTTTTCCCTCTTTTCCAGCCTTTCTTGATCCATCCCTGGATCCAATTCTGATTAAAGGCGTCTACCAAATACTTGGAATCGGAATAGAGATCTACCTGGCAGGGCCGATTTAAGGCTTCCAGTCCGGCAATGGCCGCCATCAGCTCCATCCGGTTATTGGTGGTCTTTTGGTAACCCTGAGAAATTTCCTTGGTATGGAGCTCTCCCTTAGAATCCCGGTATTCCAGAACGGTTCCATATCCTCCGGGGCCATCTGGATTTCCCCTGGCCGCCCCGTCTGTATAAATGTCTACGTGCATAGTTTTTCTCCTTTTCTATACAGTTTTATTTTGGTCTTTCTCACTCTTTCAGACCACTCTGCCTTTATAATTCAAATTCCTGGGGAGTTTGGGTGATCTGCATCACTTTGTCCTTATATCCGGCGGCCTCCGGGTTTTCCATCAGCCAGTCATAAACTTCAAACCTTCCCCACATATGCATCGGAAAAACCACTTTGGTATCTGTATGCCGCATAAAATAATCCATCCCCCAGTAATACTGCTCCTCCTGTCTTGGATCTAATGGGACAAAAGCCGCATCGATCCGCGTCCCCTCGATCTTTCGGATCTCATACTGGTAATTGCGCTTCATCATCTCGTTAAATGCCCGGCTTTCTTCTTCCCAGTGCCACCAGTTTAAGTCGCCCCCGTGGTAAAGCGTCTTTCCCTCTGCGTTCACCAGAAAAGCTACTCCTTCATCGGTGGAACGCAGCGTTTGAACGAAGATCTCGTCCGCTTGGAGCGTCTGCCTAGGGCCGATATAATGCACTTTTCCCTCCAACGCCTGTCCTTTTTCCACCGACGATCTGATATCATCGGATAAAATATAAGTCACATCATAGTCTTTCGCCCAGTCAAAGATCTTCCTCTGAAAATGGTCATAATGTACATGGCTGGAAAATATATAAAGCTTCCTGTCAACTGCCTTGGCAGGAAGCTCCCCTTTGTAATAATCAAAGACCAGCATGTTTCTCCCCAGATCCACAGCGAATCCACTGTGCCCCAAGTAAGTCACCTTCATCGCTTATGCTTCTCCCTTCACCACTTCCACAGCATGGGTGATCTCCGGAAGCAGATAAGATAAACATTCTTTTACCGCTCCCGCTTTTCCCGGGAGATTTACGATCACTACATCTCCCCGGATCCCAGCGATCCCACGGTTTAACATAGATCTCTTGGTCAGCTTCATCATATGGATCCGCATCACTTCCGAAATTCCTGGTATCAGCCGTTCTGTCACATCCATAGTAGCTTCAGGCGTACAGTCCATCGGCCCGCACCCCGCCCCGCCAGTGGTCAGGATCAGGTCCGCCAGATGATTGTCTGCCATCCTCTGCATCACAGTAGCCAGAACCTCCCGGTCTGTAGGCAGCGCTTTCTGAAACACGACATGATTTCCAGCATCTTCCACCAGCTTACGGATTACTGTCCCGGCTTTGTCTTCTTCTTTTTCTCTATAAATATCTGTATTTGCTGTAAGAATTGCAATTCTCATATTGTACCTCCGTGCTTTCTCTAAATGTATCCCATATAGTAGCATTTTAACGCTTTTGGTCGAATAATGCAATGAAAACTAGATAATAATGCAGACCAGTCCCCCATTGCTGTCGTTGACAATCTTCTGCATCGTATCCTGCAGCTTCTCCTGGCTGGCATCGCCGATCATAGAAATCTTATTTTTCATTCCATCCATTACCAGCTCTTCTATAGATTTGCCAAAAATATTGGTCTCCCAGATACCGCCCTCGCTTTCCTTTCTTTCTTTAATGTAATCTGCCAAATCCTGAGCCTGCTGCTCATTCCCCACAATGGGGGCGATCTCCGTTTCAATATTAGCTCGGATCAAATGGATGGATGGAGCCTCTGAATGGATCCTTACCCCGAATTTATTCCCCTGCTTGATGATCACCGGTTCTTCCAGGGTAATCTCCTCCCTGCGCGGGCTTACTACTCCATACCCTTTCATTTTCACAGCGGTAAAGGCGTCTTTGACTTCTTCATATTCCGCTTTCAAAGCAGACAGGTCCTTCATCGCCTCGATCAACTCATACTGACCTGCGATCGGCAGCCCTGTAAGCTCACTGAGTGTCTCGTAATAAAAGCTCTCTCCGATCCGCACCCGGATCTGTACGCAGCCGGTATCCATCTCAATATGCTCAATCCGCAGATCCTCTATGTAAATGCTCTCAGGCGTTTCAATACCTGAAGCCGCATCCTTGATCTCTCCCAGGTCATCTAAAATCCGACGGACATGTTCCACCAGATCTTGTTTGATCTTATGGTCTCTAGGCAGCATTTCCACCCATTTAGGAATAAAAAACTGGACTTCTGAAACCGGAAATTCATAAAGTACCGCTTCCATGATCCTGCAGATATCTTCTTCCTTTAGCTGTTCACAGTTTACCGGCAATGCCCTTACCCCGTAAGCCGCTTCCAGCTCTTCCGCGGTTTTGCCCGCCTCCTCTCCCAGAGGCTTTCTGGAATTCACCAAAACGACAAACGGCTTGCCGATCTCCTGCAGCTCCCGGATCGTCCTTCCTTCCGCTTCCCGGTAATTCTCACGCTGGATCTCCCCTATACTCCCGTCTGTAGTCACTACAAGCCCAATGGTGGCGTGTTCGTGGATCACCTTGCGGGTCCCGATCTCCGCCGCCTTGGTAAACGGAATCTCATGATCGAACCAGGGCGTCTTTACCTGCCGCTCCTGTCCTTCCTCAATATGGCCGGAGGCGCCTTCTACCATGTATCCCACACAGTCGATCAGCCGCACCTTAACTTCCGTCTCCTCAGACAAGCGCACCTTAGCCGCCTCTTTGGGAACAAATTTGGGTTCTGTCGTCATGATCGTGCGTCCGGAAGCGGATTGAGGAAGTTCATCCCTGGTCTGGGCCTTTCTGTGATCATCCTCCATATGCGGGAGTACCAATACATCCATGAAACGTTTGATCAGTGTGGACTTTCCGGTCCGCACCGGTCCTACTACTCCTATGTATATCTCTCCCTTTGTTCTAGCCTGTATATCTTTGTAGAGTTGGAACGTATTCATTCTAATACCCCCTTGTTATGCTGATAACAGTGTATGAAGGGGACTCCCGCTTTAGAACCCGCAATAAAGGAAAATCCAAATACTTTTGCCGTAAATCAAATCACCCCGCGGGAATCAGACATTGCACTTTTATGCCCAGATTCCCGCAGGGTAAATTCTAAAATCAGCAGTATGAAAATCCGCTTTCTTAAGTCCCGCTATTCTTTCCAAGCCAAGGAACTGTTCTCCGCTTTACTATCTCTGAGCATCAGCTCATTGACCGCTTCTTTCGGGTCTTTTCCATTAAACAGTACCTCATTGACTTTATTGATGATAGGCAGAGACACGCCGTACTTTTCGCCCAGCTTCACCGCGGCTTTAGCGGAATACACACCTTCCACTACCATATTGACTTCTTTCATGGCTTCCTCCATGGATTTTCCCTGGCCCATAAGGTAGCCGGCTTTCCTGTTCCGGCTGTGTACGCTGGCGCAGGTTACGATCAGGTCGCCGATGCCTGTAAGTCCGGTAAAGCTTTCGATAGATCCGCCCATCTTCACCCCAAGTCTCGCGATCTCCGCAATGCCTCTGGTGATCAGAGCCGCCTTGGTATTGTCGCCGTAGCCCATTCCATCGGCAATACCAGCCGCCAGAGCGATCACGTTTTTCAAAGAACCGCCCAGCTCCATCCCCAGGATATCCGGACTTGTGTATACCCGGAATACTTCATTCATAAACATGCTCTGCAGGTACTCAGCCGTCTTCTTTGTCTTAGCTCCGATCACCACAGTAGTAGGAAGGCCTCTCCCCACTTCCTCCGCATGGCTTGGGCCGGACAGGACCGCGACGTCTGCCTGCGGAATCTCTTGTTCGATCTGCTGGGAAAGGGTCATCAATGTATCTTCTTCGATTCCTTTTGCCACATCCACAATAATCTGTCCATCCTGAATATAGGGATTCATCTTGCGGGCCGTGCTCCTAGCAGCGTGAGACGGAACAGCCATCACGATAAAATCTTTCCCGGTCACAGCCTTCTCCAGATCGCCGGTAAATTCCATATCCTCAGGAAGCTTGATTCCCGGAAGTTTGCTTTTATGCTCTCTTTCCTTAGAAAGTCTCTCCGCCTCCTCTTTTCTGAAAGACCATACCGTGATCTGATGGCCATTTGTATGAAGCAGCAACGCAAGAGCTGTTCCCCAGCTTCCCGCCCCTATGATGCCTACATTTGCCATAGCCTGTTACCTCCTTATTTATCTCTTTCCTGTGTACTTTGACCATCCTTCTTACTAAGGCTGTTTCCCTACACTCAGTTTGTTCTCTGTGCCGTTCAATAACCTCTTTATATTCGCCCGGTGCTTAAAGAAGGCCGAAAGCACTAAGAAGACAGCAATCCCATACATCTCATAGAGATGAGCGCCGGTCAGGCTGTATCCTCCCATCTGTCCGTATGCGATCACCTCGATCATATAGACGATGACCACCACCAGCGACCCCACAGACACATACCTAGTTGCGGCTACCGTTCCCACAAATACGGCAATACAGATCAAGATCATCCAGATATTGGTAGTACTTGCGATCAGGCCCGCTGTTACGGCGATCCCTTTTCCGCCTTTAAATCTCATGTAGAATGGATAATTATGTCCCAGCACCGCTCCCAATCCCGCGTACATGGACAAAAGCGAAAGCATGCCGCTGTCCGCGAATGTATTCCGATACAGGAACCGTACCAGCAGTACCGCGAAGATGCATTTAAAACAATCTCCCAGGAAGGTGACCAGTCCAGCTTTCCATCCAAGAGTACGCAGGGCATTGGTCGTTCCCACATTGCCGCTTCCTTTCTGCCGGATGTCCACATGATGCAGCCTGCCGTAGATATATCCTGTCTCGATCAAGCCAAAGGCATAACCAATAGCCACACAAACCAGCCGTTCCATCTTTACTTCTCTTTCCCCTTTCTCTCACGCACGAAAAACCTCAAAGAGGTTCCCCGGAAGCCAAATGCCTCACGAATCTTATTCTCCAGATATCTGGTATAAGAAAAATGCATCAATTCCTTATCGTTGACAAACAGTACAAAACTTGGCGGTCTTACCGCTACCTGTGTGGCATAGTAAAGTTTCAGCCGTTTTCCCTTATCAGAAGGCGGCTGCTGCATTGCCACCGCCTCCATAATGATCTCATTTAATACTCCGGTAGCCACCCGCAGGTTCTGATTCTCAATGACCATATCGATCTTATCATAGATCTGCCGCAGCCTCTGTCCTGTCTGTGCGGAGATATACATGATCTCAGCGTAAGGTACAAAGGAGAGCACCCGGCGGATCTCCTGCTCGTACTCCCGCATAGTCCGGTCGTTTTTCTCAATGGCATCCCACTTATTTACCACGATCACAATGCCCTTCCCTCTCTCATGGGCGATCCCTGTGATCTTGGCGTCTTGTTCGGTAACTCCTTCTGTAGCGTCGATGACTACCAGCACTACATCTGCCCGTTCCACCGCCGACACCGTCCGAATAATACTGTAGCGCTCCAGTTCCTCTTTGATCTTATTCTTTCTGCGCAGTCCGGCCGTATCGATGAATACATACTCTTTGCCGTTGTGCATGATATCTGTGTCTACCGCGTCTCTCGTAGTTCCCGCCACTTCTGACACGATCACCCGCTGCTGTCCCAGCAGCTTGTTGATGATCGAAGATTTCCCCACGTTTGGTTTTCCCACGATGGCTACACGGGGACGCTCATCTTCTCCTTCCCCTTCTTCCGCCTCCGGGAAATGGGCGATGACCGCGTCCAGCATATCTCCCAGGCCGATCTTGCCGGCGGCTGAGATCGGATTGGGATCGCCAATCCCTAAATTATAGAATTCATATACATCCGCCATAAATTTCTGCATACTGTCCACTTTATTAACAGTCAGCACAACCGGCTTCCCGGAGCGGCGCAGCATATCCGCTACTTTGGCGTCCGCATCCACTAATCCCTGACGCACGTCTGTGATGAATATGATCACATCCGCCGTATCAATGGCGATCTGAGCCTGCTCCCGCATCTGGGAAAGGATGATATCTTTGCTCTCTGGTTCGATGCCTCCGGTATCGATCAGGGTAAATTCCCGGTCCAGCCAGCTTACATCTGCATAAATCCGGTCTCTTGTCACTCCAGGCGTATCTTTGACAATAGAAATCTTTTCTCCCGCCAGCGCGTTAAAAAGTGTAGACTTTCCTACATTTGGCCTTCCCACGATAGCTACGATCGGTTTACTCATGTTCTCTCTCCTATTCTATGGAATGGTCCTTATCCAAGGACCGCGTCTATCAAATCCTGTCCGCTTGATTTTACAATATCTGCCCTCACTTGTAAAGCCTCTTCCACCTGTGGCAAAGCAACATCATCCAGAAACACTTCTTCCCCGCTCCGGAACATATTACAGGGCAGCAGCAGCCGTTCCCCCAGCGTTTTTCCTTTTAACTGAGCGATCAAGTCCCCTCCTGTGATCAAACCGGATACGGTGATCTGCTCTCCAAAGAACTCATTTCGGATTGGATAAACATGAACCCGGACTCCCGGGTATTTCTCCTGGATCCGCTCTGTCAATTCCTGGATATAGGGCGCGGCCAGCTTTCCCGTAGCAAGAGACACAACTCTTTTTCTTCCATCTCCCGGAAGTTTCTGAAAACCTTCCGCAAATTCCTGTTCTAAAAGGCGCAGCATCCCAACTCCATTTTCCAGTTGGAGATATCCGTCATACCGGGTTTCTTCCGGGAGTTCCTTTTCAGCCAGAAGATACCATTCATCGCTTGCGTGGATAAAGTGGACGCCATGCTCTTGGAAAAACCTCTCCTGCCACCGGTGGATCGTATCCAGAACATTCTCTGCTTCTTCCTTCTGGAATGTTTCCAAAGGATACAGTCCCTCCCGATATTTAGTAAGTCCCGCC
>CABPCP010000030.1 GCA_902406105.1 uncultured Mordavella sp. | reverse complement strand
TAAAGCTCTGGCAGAATGCCATTACTTCTCTGTCTGATTTGCCCTTTGGATCAAAGTCGGAACCGCCTTTTCCGCCGCCGATCGGCAGGCCTGTCAAAGAGTTTTTAAATACCTGCTCAAATCCAAGGAATTTGATGATTCCAAGATTTACAGACGGATGAAGACGAAGGCCGCCCTTGTATGGACCGATCGCGCTGTTAAACTGTACACGGTAACCGGTATTTACCTGTACCTGTCCCGCATCGTCCACCCACGGCACCCGGAACTTGATCTGCCGCTCCGGCTCCACAAGACGCTCCAGGAGCGCTTCTTTCCTGTACTTATCCTCGTTTGCCTCGATCACTACCCGGAGAGATTCCAATACTTCTTTGACTGCCTGGTGGAACTCCGGTTCCGCTGGATTTTTCGCCACTACCTTTTCCAGGACTTCATCAACATATGACATACGCTTTCTACCTCCTAAAACTTGATTCCTTCCGGCACTTTGGCCCTTTACTATTGTAAAGGATTTCCCTCTGGAACACAAGTTTTTTTTGCAATTTTCTGCAACTTCTCTGCAATTTCCTTCTTCCATTCCTGCATTTGAGAAAAAAATTGCGGAGAATTCTTGGCCCGTCGGAACTCCGCCTGCAACAATCCTCCGCAAATGTTTCATTTTTTTACATTTCTCCTTTACAGATACAAACCCGGTCTATTTAAAGTAAGCCACACCAGACTCAAAGATCTTCATGTCCTGCTCCCCATATATGTTCACAGCCACAGACCTTCCCCGCCGTTCCGCGTGGGCCATTTTCCCAAACGCACGGCCGTCCGGGCTGGTAATACCCTCAATAGCCAGATAGGAACCGTTCACATTCCATTCTTCGTCACCGACACAGATATTTCCTTCCGGGTCACAGTATCTGGTAGCCACCTGTCCATTGGCAAATAATTGAGCGATCGCCTCCTTCGGCGCTACAAAGCGGCCTTCTCCGTGGGAAGCCGGATTTACATAAACACCGCCAAGCTCAGCCTGGGAAAGCCATGGAGATTTATTTGTCACCACTTTTGTATAGACCATCTTTGAAATGTGACGTCCGATGGTATTGTAGGTCAAAGTGGGGGAATTTTCCATCTGGCCTGTGATCTTACCGGACGGCACCAGTCCCAGTTTGATCAAAGCCTGGAATCCGTTGCAGATTCCAAGAGCAAGTCCGTCTCTTTCATTCAGCAGCCGCTCCACCGCTTCTTTTAGCTTTGCGTTCTGGAAAGCGGTGGCAAAAAATTTTGCGGAACCGTCCGGTTCGTCTCCCGCGCTGAATCCGCCTGGGAACATGATGATCTGGGCCTCGTTAATAGCTTTCTCAAACACCTGCACAGAATCTACAATGTCTGCCGCATCCAGATTGCGGAACACTTTCACCACCGTCTTTGCCCCTGCCCGTTCAAAGGCTTTGGCGCTGTCAAATTCACAGTTGGTTCCAGGAAATACTGGAATAAACACGGTAGGCTGCCCGATCTTATGGCCGCACACATAGACTTTTGAAGCCTCGAAGCAGCCGTCTTCCCGCAGTCTGCCTTCTGTTTCCTTCCCGGCGATCTTTGTCAGGAAGACTGCTTCCGGCTCTTCCTCTGCTCCGGAGCGGGTAGGAAATACCTTCTCTAAGGTTCCTGTCCAAGCCTCCTCGGCCTCGCAGAGCGGAATCTCCACATTTCCATAGGAGAAACGTCCGTCATCGGTCACTTCACCGATCACCGTATAGCTCACCGCAAGTTCTCCGACTTTGCCCTCCGGCACTTCCGCCACGATTTCACCAAAAGCCGGCGCAAACAGATCTCTTGGATCCATAGAATGTTCGATCTTCACACCCATTCCATTTCCAAAAGCCATCTTGCTGACTGCCGCGATCACTCCATGACGGTCTGTTACATAGGCGGATAAAATCCTTCCGGCCCGCATATCTTCCGTCAGTTTCCCGTATTGTTCCATCACCTTCTCATAGACAGGAATATCGTACTCGTCTTTCTCAATGCCGATCCGGATCAGCTTGCTTCCCGCTTTCTTCAATTCCGGTGTGATCACGTCCTTTTCTTTTGCCACGTCTACCGCGAAAGAAACCAATGTCGGCGGTACGTCGATCTCTTCAAAAGTCCCTGACATACTGTCTTTTCCGCCGATAGAAGGAAGGCCAAAGCCAAGCTGGGCGCTGTAAGCTCCTAAAAGAGCCGCGAAAGGCTGGCTCCATCTATGAGGATCTTCTGTCATCCTCCGGAAGTATTCCTGGAAGGTGAATCGGATCTTCCGGAAGTCGCCGCCGGAAGCCACGATCTTCGCCACTGATTCTGTCACTGCGTAAATGGCGCCATGATATGGGCTCCAGGATGACAGATAAGGGTCAAATCCATAACTCATCATCGTTACAGTATCGCAGTCTCCATTCAGCACCGGCAGTTTGGCTACCATGGTCTGGGTCTCCGTCATCTGGTACTTCCCGCCATGGGGCATCAGGACAGAACCAGCTCCGATAGAACCGTCGAACATTTCTACCAGGCCTTTCTGGGAGCAGACATTCAAATCCTTTAAAGTTTCCAGCCATTTTGTCCGTACATCCTCTACTTCCGGCCTTCCCAGGATACTGTCCGCCCGGTTTGGAAGATCTACCGCCACACGGGTCTCTTGATGCGCCCCGTTGGTATCCAGGAATGCTCTTGCGATATTTACGATCTCCCGGCCTCTCCAAACCAGCACCAGCCTCGGCTCTTCTGTTACCACCGCAACCTTTGTGGCTTCCAGGTTTTCTTCCTTGGCATATGCAAGAAACGCATCCACATCTTTGGGATCCACGACCACGGCCATCCGTTCCTGAGACTCTGAAATAGCGATCTCTGTTCCGTCTAAGCCCGCGTATTTCTTCGGCACTTTATCCAGATCCACCCGGAGCCCATCAGCCAGTTCGCCGATCGCGACGGATACGCCGCCGGCCCCGAAGTCGTTGCATTTCTTGATCAGGCGGCTGACTTCCTCTCTGCGGAACAGACGCTGGATCTTACGCTCGGTAGGCGGATTTCCCTTCTGCACTTCCGCTCCGCAGGTCTCGATCGATTCTTCTGTATGAACTTTGGAAGATCCCGTGGCTCCGCCGCAGCCGTCCCGTCCGGTCCTTCCGCCCAGAAGAATGATAATATCTCCCGGATCTGAAGTCTCTCGGATCACGGCCCGTCTGGGAGCCGCGCCCAGTACTGCCCCAATCTCCATCCGTTTCGCCACATAATCAGGGTGATAGATTTCTTTGACCGCCCCTGTAGCAAGTCCGATCTGGTTGCCGTAGGAACTGTATCCGTGAGCCGCTTCCCTCACCAGCTTTTTCTGAGGCAGTTTCCCCTTCATGGTATCTCCCATAGAAACTGTCGGGTCCGCGGCGCCCGTCACGCGCATAGCCTGGTACACATAGGTCCTTCCTGACAGGGGATCCCGGATCGCGCCTCCCAGGCAGGTGGCCGCTCCTCCGAAAGGTTCGATCTCGGTCGGATGGTTGTGGGTCTCATTCTTGAAATTCACCAGCCATTCTTCCTCCACCCCGTCTACTTCTACAGGGACCACAATGCTGCAGGCGTTGATCTCTTCCGACTCTTCCTGGTCCTCTAACTTTCCTTCCTTTTTCAGCTTACGCATCGCCATCAGCGCAAGATCCATCAGGCAGACGAACTTATCCTCTCTGCCGCGGAAGATCTCGCTGTGATCTTTCAGATACTGGCGGTAGGTCTCCTCCATAGGCTCCCGGTAGTCTCCGTCTCCGAAGGAAACGTCTGTAAGCTCGGTGGAGAAGGTGGTATGCCGGCAGTGATCCGACCAATAGGTGTCCAGCACCCGGATCTCTGTCATGGAAGGATCTCTTTTTTCTTCTCCTTTAAAATAATTCTGAATATGGAGGAAATCTTTAAACGTCATAGCAAGTCCCAGGGAATCATACAATCCCTTCAGTTCCTGCTCTCCCATATCTTGGAAGCCCTGGAAGACGATCACGTCTTTTGGCTCATCAAAATTCACTACAAGAGTTTCCGGCTTCTCTTCTCCAGCTTCCCTGGAATCCACCGGATTGATGCAGTGGTTTCGAATGGCCGCAAATTCCTCGTCTGTGATCTCTCCCTGGATCACATAGGTAGTGGCGGTACGGATCACCGGCATTTCATCCTCGCGGATAAACTGTACGCACTGGACCGCGGAATCTGCTCTTTGATCAAACTGTCCCGGCAGGTATTCTACAGAGAAAACACGGTCCTGTGCCTCTTTTGGAAATTCCTCCAGATAAAGATTGTCCACCGGAGGTTCCGCGAAAATCCCCTGGCAGGCCTTCTCAAAGGTTTCTGACCTAAGATCTTCTACATCATAGCGGATCAGTACCCGCACGCCAGTCACCTGCTTAATTCCAAGATAACTTTGGATCTCATGCCGCAGTTCTTCCGCCTGCACAGCGAATCCCGGCTTTTTCTCCACGTACACTCGTCTTACCTTACTCATAGTTTTTCCTCCATCTGATTTATGATGTCAGGGGCAATTTCTTCCCCATGAAGCCACGGATTTCTCCGACTTCTTTTATTATAACATGGTTCCTTTTGATCCGCACAGCGAATCTCATGATTTTTCCGGATTCTCCTTTTTCCACGCGATCCGACGCCAGATAAAAAATACCACAAACAGCGCCGCCAGGATCCCAAGGAAGATTCCTCCAATCCGGGCCACCATATCCGCAAAAAAACCCTCCGGCAGCATCCGGATCATATAATCTGTGGCCGGATCAAAGATCCATAGGTCATTGGTAAAAAAAATCTCATGGAAAATGGTGAAACATCGGGTAAAATCAATGGCAAACGCGGCGGCAAGAAACGCCGCTGCCGCCAGGAAAATCCCAAACGCCCGGAAATAGCAGCCTGGCAGGAAACGTTTTAAATCCGCCTTTCTGACTGCCAGGACCAGGATCAGGAGAGCCGCCAGGATCAGACAGATGGTCCGAACTTTTAGGCCGCCCAAGAACAGATCCTTCACATCCGCCATATGGATGCGGTCCTGTTCGTTGAAGAAATCCTGTTCCTTTCCATCTACATGAGTGACGATGGACAATTCTTCCTCCGCTCCAATGAGATAGGCCATCATGTGGTCTGTCACCTCCATCACGTCCCTCATCCCCATTCCAAGCGCATCCGTCACCTGATATTTCTCATATTCCGTCTCGTAGAATCCATACTGCGGATCTCCATAGATGCCAATCTGAAAACTGGTGATCAAAAGAGCCAGGATCAAAAGAAACATGGCCAGCGTCCCAAGGAACTTCTGGGCTTTACTCATTGGGCAGCACCTCCCCGCACAGCGCCCGGATCTCTTCCTTGGTTCCTGCCTTTACAGAGCCCTGGACCATCTCCGGCTTTCCGCCGCCTCTTCCATCCAGCGCCTCATTCAGCTTTCGGCACAGCGGGCGCACATCCTTTGTATGGCTCCCGATCACATACCGGAATCCCTCTTGATTATCCGCAAACACCGCGCATACCCCGGCTCCTTTTTCCAGGAGCAGATTCATCAGTTCACGGGGCGCATCCCCGGCAAGTTCTTCCTCAAACACTGTCACGACCGGATCCTCCACATTGATCTCCTCCGCCAGATATCTGAGGAACTTCTTCTGAAGGGAACTGTTTTTCCGCTTCAGATTCGCCTGTTCTTCCTTTAAATGCTCCACCGCCCGGGCGATCTCCGGCTCCTTCGCGCACAATAGAGCTGAAATCGCCTTTGCGTTCGCCTCCTTTTCCTCATAATCCTTCAAAGCCCTCATTCCGGCCAGGAGCGTAATACGTTCTCCCCCTTTGTAGTTGACCATGCTGACCAGCTTGATCAGGCCGATCTCCCCGGTGGTATCCATATGGGGGGCGCAGCAGGCGCACAGATCATAGCCGGGGATGGAGATCAGGCGCACCTGGCCTTGGATCTCGATCTTACTGCGGTAATCCAGATCCTCCAGCTCTTCCTTGGAAGGATAGAGAACGGTCACCGGAAGATCAGCGAATACCGCCTGGTTGGCTTCCCGCTCGATCTCTTTTAACTGTTCCTTGGTGATCGGACCGTTAAAATCCATCGTACAGTAATCTTCTCCCAAGTGGAATCCCACATTATCATAACCAAATTTCTGGTGTACCAGGCCAGACACAATATGTTCTCCGGTATGCTGCTGCATCCGGTCGAACCGCTGCTCCCAGTCAATCCAGCCCTGCACCTTAGTTCCCGGAGTCAGCGGCTTCTCCGTCTTATGCCAGATCTGGCCGTCCCGTTCTTTTACATCCAGCACTCGGACACCCCCAATCTGTCCCGTATCCGCGTACTGGCCACCCCCTTCCGGGAAAAACGCCGTCTTGTCCAATATTACTTTGAAAAAGTCTCCTTCCGGCTCACACAGCAGCACCTCCGCCTCAAATTCTCTGGTATGGCTGTCCTTATAATACAAGCGTTCCGTCATTTCTTACA
This sequence comes from uncultured Mordavella sp., assembly GCA_902406105.1. GTDB lineage: Bacteria > Bacillota > Clostridia > Lachnospirales > Lachnospiraceae > Massilistercora. The sequence goes on along the minus strand of CABPCP010000030.1, from coordinate 29,752 downwards.
TCCTCTCCGGGGCCTCAAAGCCCAGCATATCGATACAAGCTTCCAATACCCGTTTGGTCAGCACCAGAAGGGCGATATAGCTTTCTTTCTTCTTCGGATCTTCCTCCGCCAGAATCCGGGTCTCATGATAGAACCGGTTGAAATCATTTGCCAGGTCATAGATATAGGCGCAGATCTTATGGGGCGCCAGCTCAGCGAACGCTCCCTCGATCACTTCATTATACCGGGCGCAGGACAGCATGAGCGTCTTGGTCAGCCCCTCTTTCGTCTCTGTGATCACCGTCTCTTCCGGGTTCTTTCCTTCCGCCTCATATTTGCTCAAGATAGACTTGATCCGCACGATCGTGTAAAGGATATAAGGCCCCGTATTGCCCTCAAAAGAGGTAAACCTGTCTACGTCAAACACATAATCCTTGGATGCCTGGTTGGAAAGGTCGCCGTATTTGATGGCGGAAAGCCCTACGATCTTCGCCGTCTCGCTGGCCTCCTCTTCGTCTACCGTCCGGTTTTCGGCGATCTTCTTATACATTTCCTCCTGGATCTCCGAGATCAGCATTTCCAGTCGCATAACCCCGCCTTCTCTGGTCTTGAAAGGCTTTCCATCCTTCCCGTTCATGGTTCCGAATCCCAGGAAACGCAGACGGGTCTCTTCCGGCACGATCCCTGTTTTCCTGGCCGCCCGGAACACCTGGACAAAATGCAGTTCCTGCCGTTTATCCACCACATAAATAATCTGGTCCGGGTGATAGTCTCTCTCCCGCTGTACCAACGTGGCAAGATCGGTGGTCCCGTAAAGGGAAGCCCCGTCCGACTTCTGGATCATACAAGGAGGGATTTCCTTTGTGTCCGATTCCTCCTGCACATCGATCACCAGAGCGCCTTCATCCAGATGGGCATAACCATCCCTTTTCATCCCCTCGATCATCTCCGGGATGTCCGCCTGGGCGTCCGACTCCCCTTTCCACAGATCAAACTCTACATTCAGATTGGCGTAATTCTTTTTCAGATCCGCCACAGATACATTCATGATATGCTTCCACACCGCCCTGCAGCCTCTGTCTCCATTCTGCAGAAGATAGGTGGCATGGAGCGCTTTCTCCCGGTAAGTCTCGTCTTCCTTGGCTCTCGCGCTGGCGGCTGGATAGATCTCCTCCAGCTCTCCGATGGTGAACGGAGCTTCTGCGGGATATTCCCCCTCATAATCCTTCTGGAAATAAGGAAGATCCGGCTGGCGTTCCTCCAGTTCCGTAATGATCAGCCCCATCTGGTAGCCCCAGTCTCCAAGATGGATATCTCCCAGCACTTTATGTCCCATCTTCCTGGCGATCCGCTTCACGCTCTCCCCGATAATGGCTGAGCGAAGATGTCCTACATGAAGCGGTTTTGCCACATTAGGGCCGCCGTAATCGATCAGGATCGTCTCCGGCTTGTCCGTCTTCTCCAGGCCCAGCAGCGGGTCATTCTTCATAGCGTTTAGATATTCTGCCGCCTTAGCCGTATTTACGTGGATATTGATGAAGCCCGGCTTTACCACTTCCACCTGCTCCATCCATTCTCTCTTTTCAAGATTAGCGATCACGTCTTCCGCGATCATAAACGGCGCCTTATGATAGGCTTTCGCGCCAGCCATGGCCCCATTGCACTGATACTCACAAAGATCGGGCCGGTCTGAGCGGGTCACCTTCGCGTAAGACGCATCATATCCAGATTGATCAAAAGCCTTTGCCAGCTCCTGTCCGATCAGATCCACCATTTTTTCCATGCTGCTTCCTCCTTCATTTATCCATCAAACCATTCTGAATTGTTCTTTTCATACTAAGTCATTCTATCATAAGAAAATCCTGCCAACAACTATATCTTTAAACTCTCTTGTAAAATCCGTCCTCTTATGATAATATAATGATAACTATTACTATTTTTCTCCAAAGGAGGCTTCTTATGAATACCAATGTTTTTCGCAATCTTTCTTATGGTGTTTACGTGATCTCTTCCCTGGACGGGGAACGCAATACCGGCTGCATCGCCAACAGCATCATGCAGATCACGTCTTCTCCCGCCACCATAGCCCTCAGTATGAATCACGACAACTTTACCAATTCTTGTATCGCAAAGTCTGGCAGATTCGCTATCTCCATCCTGTCCGAGAATTCAGATCCTTCTCTCATCGGAACTTTCGGCTTCCAGTCCGGAAGAGACGTGAATAAATTCGATGGAGTCGATCACCGGATGGAAAGCGGCCTTCCCATTGTCAATGATTCCTGCGGCTATATTGTCTGCCGGGTCATCGATCAGATGGAGACTTCCACCCATACCGTCTTCTTGGGCGAGGTCGTGGACGGGGACGTAAACAGCGCCGATCCAGCTATGACCTACGCTTACTATCACAAAGTCGTCAAGGGCAAGAGCCCCAAGAACGCTCCCACTTATCTTCCAGAAGAAGATGAGCCGTCAGGAAGGGCCGTTTGGAAATGCAGCGTATGCGGCTACGTATATGATGGAGAAACTCCCTTTGAAGAGCTTCCCGACACTTATACCTGCCCGATCTGCCGGCAGCCAAAAGAAAAATTCCAGAAAGTCAATTGATCCATTGGGGCCGGGGGATTTTTAAAAATCCCCCGGCCCCAATGGATCAAAACGTCCCGATCAGCCACTTCAGCAAAACCGGATTCACATAACATTCCAGTATGAGCCCTACAGCCGTAAGCAAGAGAAAGCACACTGTTTTCATCCGATTCCATTCCACTTTCGGATACTGAAAATAATACCAAAGAAGGATCACATAGGCCGCCCCATAAAAGAGAAAGTGGGGGAATAAAGCCATCAGGCACAAAGCGATCCCCTTGATCCCAATCTGCAGCACCGCGGAGGTCATTAGGAAGCCGCTGGAAAAGCCTGTCCAAAGCAGGAAAACCACCACTACCCATTTCCGCAGCTTTGTGCTTCCCAAGGCGCATGCCAAGATCAAGGGGATACTTCTCGCCCGCAGAATATACCACAGGAATTCTCCCGTATCAATGTCCATCTGCTGATACTGGCTTAAGAAATAGTTGCTGAAGCTTCCCGCGCTGGCGATATAGTCTTTCGACAAAAGATTGGTATACAAGATCCCAGCCAGAAATCCCAGCATAAAAAACAAAATGAAGTATCTTTTACTTTCCCGTATCTTCACAGACCGGCCTCCCTATCGTCAAGATACTTCATATATATGCCCAAAATCCTTAGATATGCTTATCGCTTCTTCAAATACTTCGCCTCATAGGCTAAGATCGCCCCGATGGTTTTTGCGTCCTCAATCCGGCCGGAGAATATCTGTTCCTTTAATTCTTCCAGAGAACACGCCTCCACTGCTACGTATTCATCCTCATCCAGATTCTGTCTGGAAGGGATCAGATTTCTTGCTACAAAAATCTCGATCTTTTCATCACAATAGGCGATGGTAGGCCTTAAAGTCAAAAGCCACTCCAAATGCTCACAGCGGTAACCTGTCTCTTCTTCTAATTCTCTTCCCGCGCAGACTTCTCCCGCTTCTTTTGGCCCGTCTAGTTTCCCAGCCGGGATCTCCAGCGCTTCCCGTCCAAGAGCGCTTCGGTACTGCCGCACCATCAAGATCCGGCCGTCTTCCAACACCGGAACCACTGCCGCGGCTCCATCATGATGGATATAATCCCAGTCCGCCCGGTTTCCATTGGCAAACTCCATGTGATCCTGATAAACTTCAATGATCGCGCCCCGATAGATCAGATCTCGCCCGATACGCCGAACTTCTTCACTCATTCTTTTTCCTCCTTTACTCTGCTTTTCTAAAACACAAAATGAAACAAAACAGGACCGGCGATGACACCGGTCCTGCTCTACATTTATCTTCTACTTGGCATAGTCAACCACACGGGATTCCCGAATGACGTTGACTTTGATCTGTCCAGGATATTCTAGCTCGTACTCGATCTGCTTCGCGATATCTCTGGCCATCAATACCATGTCTGCATCAGATACATGCTCTGGAACTACCATAACACGAATCTCTCTACCTGCCTGAATTGCAAAAGATTTGTCCACACCTTTAAACTGATTGGTGATATCCTCTAACTGTTTTAACCTGTTGGTATATGTTTCCAAAGTCTCTCTTCTCGCGCCCGGTCTTGCTGCGGATATCGTATCCGCGGCCTGTACCACGCAGGCGATCAGAGTCTGCGGCTCTACGTCGCCGTGATGTGCTTCCACTGCGTTAATAACGGTTGCCGATTCTTTGTACTTCCGACAAAGATCGACGCCGATCTGAATATGTGATCCTTCCACGTCATGGTCAATGGATTTCCCGATGTCATGAAGAAGTCCGGCCCGTTTTGCTACTCTGACATCCAGACCGATCTCTCCCGCGAGAAGTCCGGCAAGCTGCGCAACCTCAATAGAATGTTTCAGGGCATTCTGACCATAGCTGGTTCTGAATTTCATTCTTCCAAGAAGCTTAATAAGCTCTGGATGAATTCCATGAACGCCAACTTCAAGGGCTGCCGCCTCTCCTTCTTCACGGATCATTGCATCGACTTCTTTCTGCGCTTTTTCCACCATCTCTTCAATCCTTGCCGGATGGATCCTTCCATCCACGATCAGTTTCTCAAGCGCGATTCTTGCGACTTCTCTTCTGATAGGATCAAAACCAGAGAGCACTACAGCCTCTGGTGTATCATCAATGATCAATTCAACACCGGTCATCGTCTCAAGAGTACGGATATTCCGTCCCTCTCTTCCGATGATCCTTCCTTTCATTTCATCATTTGGAAGCTGGACTACAGAGATCGTCGTCTCCGCCACATGGTCGGCGGCGCATCTTTGGATCGCGTTGACAACATATTCCTTTGCCTTCTTATCCGCTTCTTCTTTCGCCTGCGCTTCCATCTCCTTGATCATTTTAGCAGTGTCATGTTTCACATCGTCTTCAACAGTTTTTAATAAATACTCTTTTGCTTGTTCGGAGGTAAGTCCTGAGATTCTTTCTAGTTCCTGTACTCGTTGCTTACTCAGCTCTTCCACTTTCGCTTCCCGCTGTTTCAGCTGCTCTTCTTTTGCTGCAAAGCTCGCTTCCCGCCTCTCGATCGCATCGGACTTCTTTTCTAAAGCCTCTTCCTTGGAAAGAACGCGTTTCTCGTAGCGCTGTAACTCCGCCCGGCGTTCTTTTGTCTCTTTTTCAAGTTCATTTTTATTCTTGATAGACTCTTCCTTAATTTCCAAGAGAGACTCCTTCTTCTTTGCCTCAGCCGTTTTCACCGCATCATCGATGATCTCTCTTGCCTTACTTTCCGCGTTTCCAATCTTGGATTCCGCGTTTTTCTTCAGACTGGAGATCGTGGCGAAGCGGCTGATGACTGCCGTTGCCAGGATCAGCACCACTGCCGCAGCAATTATGATTCCAATCGGCACAGGAGCACCTCCTTATTTAGTTTTCATTGTACGATTACAACACTTAAATTTTATACTGTTTTCACAAAGATGTCAAGCATTCCAGTCAGAAACCTGTATCACTTGACGGATATCATCATAAGAAAAGCCTTTCCTGGTCAAGAATCCGAGCATTTTCTGCCGGTCCTTATCATCCATTTCCCCCGGTATCCAGCCCTTTTTCTCTAAGATTTCCCGAATCGCTTCTCTGGAGTCTTCCTCTGAATAACACTCTTCCAAAGCCTGGTCGATCTCTTCTTTTTCAATCCCTTTCTCGCACAGTTTCGCGTAGATTTCTCTCCTGCTTTTCTTCCCCTTGCGGGTCTCGATAAAATTCCTGGCATAAGCGCCATCGTTGATATAACCAAAAGACCGGACATAATCAAGGGTCTCCCGAACAATGTCTTCCGGATAATGGTTCTGCTTCAGTTTCTGACGGAGCTGTTCCTCGGTTCTTCCCATATCATTCAGCAGATGGAGCGCCCGCAGCTTGGCGCGTTTTAAGACAACTTCCCTGCGGATCTGGCGGAAGGTCTCTACTTCTATATCGCTGCCCTTTGCCAGATGATATCTGGAAAGCTCGCCCTTATATAAGAGAAAGGCGAATTTCCCATCGATAAAAATCTTGTATCTTGCTCTGGATACCGCCTCAATCTCTGTAATGACCATTTACTTCTCCTTTGCCGGCTCTTTTGCGCTTCCCGCTGTTTTGGCGCCGGACTCTCCGCCGCCTTCCCCCTCGTCAGTTCCGCCTTCGAAGCGATAGTGTTCCCGGATCTTCTTCTCCAGTTCTTCCATGATTTCTTTGTGCTCTGCCAGGTACAATTTAGCGTTTTCTCTGCCCTGTCCGATCTTCTCTCCATTATATGAAAACCAGGCGCCGCTTTTATTTACCAGCCCTACCGTCACCGCCAGATCCAGGATGTCTCCCTCCTTGGAGATCCCTTTGCCAAACATGATGTCAAACTCAGCCTCTTTAAACGGCGGAGCGATCTTATTCTTCACGATCTTCACACGAGTCCGGTTTCCGACCATCTCTCCGCCCTGCTTCAAGGTCTCTGTCCTGCGCACATCCATCCGGATAGAGGAATAGAATTTCAGCGCCCGGCCGCCTGTAGTCGTCTCCGGATTTCCAAACATAACGCCCACTTTCTCTCTCAACTGGTTGATAAAGATCACTACACAGTTGGACTTGCTGATCACCGGCGTCAGTTTCCGAAGAGCCTGGGACATCAGTCTGGCCTGAAGTCCCACATGGGAATCTCCCATATCGCCCTCGATCTCCTGGCGGGGCACCAGCGCCGCCACCGAGTCAATGACGATAATATCCATCGCGCCGGAACGGACCATCGTCTCCGCGATCTCCAGCGCCTGGTCACCGCTGTCCGGCTGAGAGATGTACAGCTCGTCAATATCCACGCCGATATTTCCTGCATAGACCGGGTCCAGCGCATGTTCCGCATCGATAAATCCCGCGATGCCGCCTCTCTTTTGCACTTCCGCGATCATATGGAGAGCCACCGTAGTCTTACCGCTGGATTCCGGTCCATAGATCTCCACGATACGGCCTTTGGGGACCCCTCCAAGACCCAGGGCGATATCCAAGCTTAACGACCCTGTAGGCACCGTCTCTACGGCCACCCTTGCGGCCGGATCTCCCAGCTTCATGACCGTACCCTTTCCAAAATCCTTCTCCAACTTCGCGATCGCGGCGTCCAACGCCTTCTTCTTATCTTCATTACCTGCCATGATAAATTCTCCTTCTCGTTTCGAACTTATGTTCGCTTCTGGTTAATATAGTAGTATACTCGAAACAAAATGTCAACTAAAAAAACGGAATTTTCCAGCGGAAACCGCCAAGATAAAACTGTAGATCTTCCTCAAAGATAGGTTCACTATAGCACAGTTTTTCCCGGCGGTCAATCGCAAACAAACCCTGCCGCTTACAAAAAAGGACTGTGCTCAGCACAGTCCCATAAGCTGCTCATATTCTTCCTTTTTCTTCTCCCAATACTCCCGGTCTTCCTGGGTGATCTCCCGCAGGATGCGGCAGGGATTCCCTACGGCGATCACATTGTCTGGGATATCCTTTGTCACCACGGAACCAGAACCAATGACCACATTGTCCCCGATCGTCACTCCTGGATTGATCACCGCGCTTCCGCCGATCCACACGTTATTTCCGATGGTGACAGGCGCCCCAAATTCCAGGCCTTCGTTCCGCACTCCGGCGTCGATGGGATGCCCCGCTGTGTAGATCCCTACCTTGGGAGCCAGCATTACATTGTCTCCTATGCGCACATCGCACACATCGATGATCACACAATCGTAGTTGGCGTAGAAATCCTCTCCCACATAGATATTGCTGCCATAATCGCAATGGAAGGTCTGTTCTACATGGACCCGTTCTCCCGTACTTCCAAAGAGTTCCTTGATGACCTCTGCCCGCTTGTCCATCTCGTCTTCTGTCAGAGAATTGAAGATCCTTGTCAGCCTTCTGGCTCTCATGAAATCTTCTTTCAGCCGCGGATCTCCTAAAGGATTATACAATTTCCCTTTCAGCATCAGTTCTTTATCTGTCATACCAGTCTCCTGTTTTCCTATTTTATTTCTCCTTCACCCGCAAGACCACCGCTTCACAGGGCCGGAGCTTTAAATGGTCTCCGTCAAGCTGCGGAAGATCCTGGTTGAAAAGAAGCACCTCTTCTACCTGTTCCTCCAGCTTTAATTCCACCGCTTCTTCGCCAAAATTCGCCAGGATCAGCGCCTGCCGGTCCTGACCGGTCCGACGGAAGCCAAAGAGATTCTCTTCTTCCTGATAGGCCGGCTGGAAACTGCCGTATACAAACGTTTCCTTCCAGTCCTCACGTTTACGCAGGGCGATCAGCCTGCGGTAATAAGACAATACCGATTTTTCATCCTGCTCTTGTCTGGCCACATTCACCGTCTCATAATTGTCGTTGACCCGAAGCCACGGGGTTCCTGTGGTAAATCCCGCGTTCGCGCCAGCGTTCCACTGCATAGGCGTTCTGGCGTTATCCCGGCTGTTGCGGTAACAGATCTCCATCGCTTCTTCTTCCGTGTATCCCTGTGCCTTGGCAAGACGGTACTGATTCTTTGTCTCCAGATCGTCATACTCTTTGATATCCTTCATCCTGCAGTTGGTCATGCCGATCTCCTGCCCCTGGTAGATAAAAGGGATCCCTCTAAGAAGCACGCTGACGGTTCCCAGCATTTTTGCCCCATCCGCGTTTCTGGCATGAGGCGGCAGATACCTGGTGGCTCCCCTTGGCTCATCATGATTCTCAATGATATTGGAAAGGAACACCTTCCCCTGGCCATCCATCTGGGAATGAAAGATGGTATCCCTCCATGTTCCAAACGCGACTTCCGGAGCATCGTACCACCCATGTTCTCCCTGAGACAGAATATGGGGTCCAAAATCAAACATACTGCAGAAATACCCGTTTTCTCCTACAAACTCTTCCAGTTCATCCTCTTCCACGTTAAAGACTTCTCCCACCGTAAACGCCTGATGGGGCGCGAACGTACGGTCCCGCAGCTCTCCCAGGAATTCTCCGATCCCTTCCGCCTGCTCGATCATTTTCGTCACCGTGCTCAGTCCGTCCGGTCCATCCGGCTCAAATTCCGGGAAACTTAGATCCTTCTTGATATTGATGATCGCATCGATGCGGAATCCCGCGATCCCCTTGTCCAGCCACCAGTTGACCATCTCGTAGATCTTCTCCCGGACGACAGGATTTTCCCAGTTCAGATCCGGCTGCTCCTTCGCAAACACATGCAGATAATATTTATCCGATCCCGGTATTTTCTCCCAGGTGCTTCCGCCGAAATAAGAACGGTAATTGGTAGGCGCTTTTCCATCCTTTCCCTTTCTGAAGTAGAAATAATCCGCATATTCCCCTTCCGGATCCGCCAGCGCCTTCTGGAACCACTCATGCTGGTCGGAACAGTGATTTACCACCAGGTCCATCACGATCCCGATGCCCCGCTTCTTCGCTTCCTCAAGAAGAAGATCAAACTCTTCCATGGTGCCAAATTCTTCCGCGATCTTATAATAGTCAGAAATATCATATCCCTGATCTACAAAGGGGGACTGATAGATAGGAGAAAGCCAGATCAGATCGATCCCCAGATCTTTCAGATAGTCCAGTTTCTCAATGATCCCTTTTAAGTCTCCAATTCCATCGCCGTTTCCATCGTTAAAACTTTTTGGATAAATCTGATAAACAACCTTATCCTGCCACCATTTTCTCTCCATGGCAAACCCTCCTGTAATCCGTTTCTTTTTCAAAACTTATTACAGTATACATACTCTTTTTTGAAATTTCTTCTGTTATTTAATGCTATCACTACACTATTTTGACTTTTTCATCCATTCCCGGTACTCAGAAGGCGTCATTCCCTTGCAGCGGCGGAACCGGTTGATAAAGTACCCCGCGTTTTCATAACCGCACTGGACCGCAATATTCAAGATCTTATCCTGGGTCTGGGCAAGCAGCCGCGCCGCCTGGCTCACCCGCACATCATTTACATACTCCGTCAACGTCCTGCCCGTATGCTTCTTAAAATACCGGCAGAAATACTGAGTGTTCATCCCCGCCACATCCGCGATCTCATCTGCCGTGATCCTGCGGCTGTAATTTTGGCGGACAAATCCCAGCACCTTCTTCAAAGGCTCTATCCGCTCTGGGTCCTCTTCCTTCCCATGGTCTATGCGGATCATTCGCTCTTGTTCATAAAGGCTGGCCAAAAGCCGGAACAATCCCGCCTTCAGCCTTAAGTATGAGCCGATCTCTTTCTCTTTTGCCGCCTGCCAGATCTCCCGGTACAAACAGAGCGTTTCTGCCCACATCGCATCTCCTGGAGCCAGGAAAGATGAGACCTTTAATTTTCCTTCCATCCAAGGCGTGAGAATGGTATGCTGAATACTGTCGTAGGAAGCGGATTCCAGTATTTGAGGGGAAAATACTACCGCCGTTTCCACCGTTCCGCGCTCCATACGCAGAGAATGGATCTCCCCGCTCCCCACAAAGAACATGGCCGGCGCCTCTCCGCTGTATTGTTCCGCGTTGACCGTCACTTTATAACGGCCCTCTTTCATGAAAATAATCTCCGCCTCTTTATGCCAATGCAGCGGCACCTGGAAGTCCTCCTTCCCATCGAAGGAATATTCCGCGTAAGGATAATTCTGCGTTCCGTGGACCGCGTTTTCTTTTAACGTGTTCTTTTCCATTGGATTACCGCTCTTTGCACACATCGACCCAGCCTTTCGACCGGCTGTATGTTTCCAATTCCTCTATGGTAAGCTCGATCATGCTGTTAGAGCTTCCCGCCGCCGGAAACACCGTTTCAAATCGTTTCATGGAAACATCCAGGTACACGTCCACTCCTTCGTTGACCGCAAAAGGACAGACTCCGCCTACGCCGTGGCCCACCAAAGGCTCCACTTCCTCGAATTTTAACATCTGGGCTTTGCATCCAAACTGCTGCCGGTATTTCTTATTGTCGATCTTCTGGTCTCCAGCGGTCACCACCAACACCGCCCTATCTCCCTGGTGAAAGGAAAGGGTTTTCGCGATCCGCTCCGGCCCGCAGCCTAATGTAGCCGCCGCTTCCTCTACTGTCGCGCTGGAGGTTGCCTCCTCCCGCACTCTTTCTTCCATGCCGTACTGGCGAAAATATGCTTTTACCTTATCGATTGCCATCTCTTGTATCTCCTTTTCACGTTCTGTGCTCTATTATAGGACCAGGAAGATGGAAAAGCAAGTAAAGAAAAGCCTCTCACAGCGCCCATCTCTTAACGATCTCTCCCAGGCACCACCCGAAGCTTCGCTCCCCGGATGCTTCAAGCGTCACCACTTCATACTCCCGGATCTTTTCTCCATCCAGCATGCACAGCACTTTTCCTGCCGTCTCGCCCGTTTCTACGGGAGCCTGCAAAGATCGGCGGTATTCTTCCCGGATCTCTACCTGTTCCTGCTTCCCAAGAAGGATCTGGAAGCTTTCCGGCTGTGGCAGGCCCGCCTTCACCCACGCCTCTTTCGCAAAGGGCGCTTCCTGGTCTGCTCCGCCATCTACCGGGATCTCCCGGATCTCCGGATCTACCTGGATCTCTTGATACTCATAATTTGCCAGTCCGTACTCCATCAGCCTGCGGGTATCCGACCACTTATAACTCTTGTTATTAGGCCATCCACAGGCCAGAAGAGCCACAATGAATGTCCGGTCTCCCTGCGTAAGGGCCCCCACATAGCAGTATCCCGCCTCAGCGGTAAAACCCGTCTTTCCGCTCAGCGCCCCTTCCATCATATCCAAAAAGACATTGTGGTTGGTACAGGTAAAGCTGCGTTTCCCCGAACAGTCTGTAAATTGGTACGTCTTCGTTCGGGTGATCTGAAGAAACTCCTCCTTCTTTGGCGACTGGCTGATGCAATAACGCATGATCCTTGCAAGATCCGCGGCCGTAGTGGCGTGTACGCCTCCTTCGTCTTCTCCGTCCAGACCGTTGGGCGTCACAAAATGAGTATCCTTACACCCCAATTCCCTGGCCTTTTCATTCATCAGCCCGGCAAATTCCTCCACGCTCCCACTGATGCCTTCCGCGATCACAACCGCGCTGTCATTGTACGATTCCAGCATCAGGGCATAGAGAAGATCCCAGATGGCATACTCTTCTTTTCCTTTCACCCCAAGCCGGACCTTTGGCTGACTGGCGGCGTAGTCCGATACGACAGCTGTCTGGCCCTCTTCCATCTGTTCCAGCGCCAGGATACAGGTCATGATCTTAGTGGTACTGGCCATGGGCCGAACCTGAGTCTCATTTTTCCCAAATAAAATACGCCCGCTGCCGCCGTCCATCAGGACTGCGCACTGGGCGTAAAGATTTGAAGGCTCGTCTTGGCTTTCCCTGGCATATGCCGGAATACAGACTGGCTGCGCGGGCGCAAAAACCTGCGCGGCCGCAAGGCATATCAAAAGCACTCCGATCCCTATCACTTTTTTTATTCGATCCGCCATAAACCATCCCGTCATTTCATCCCGTTCAGTTCAGTGTATGACCCAGGCGGTCCGTCTATGCTTTTTCCTTTCGTCAGATATCCAATTTCAATTGGACTTCTTCCTCCGCTTCCGTCTTGAAACTCTCCATCTGTTCCGGGTTCAGGCCCGGCAGATCATCAATGGAATGGATGCTGAATCTTCGCAGAAATTCTTCCGTCGTCTGAAATAAAAGCGGACGTCCCGGCGCATCCAGCCTTCCGGCCTCACAGACCAGATTATATTCCACCAGCTTATTGACCGCATGATCTGATTTCACTCCCCGGATCTTCTCGACTTCCAGCTTTGTTACCGGCTGTTTGTAAGCAATGATCGACAAAGTTTCCAGAAGCACGTCTGTCAGAACATATTTCCGCGGCTGTTTGGCTACCCGGATCAGATATTCGTACATTTCCGTCTTGGTGCACATTTGGAAAGAATCTTCCAATTCTACGATCCGTATTCCCCTGTCCTCCGCCTCATACTTGTCCATCATCTGATGGATGATCTTTCGTACCGTGTTCTCATCATGCTCCACGGCGGCGGCAATCTTGCTCAGTTCTACTGAATCTCCCATGGTAAAAAGGATCGCTTCGATCGCGCCTTCCAGTTTTTTAATCTCCACTCTATCCATACAACCTTTCCTAAATCTCTAATCCGCCGCCTTCCATGTGATTAAAATATCATCAAAAGGCTGTTCCTGCCGGGTTTGCATCGCCCCTTCTTTCATCAGCTGCAGAATCGCCAGAAATGTAACTACGATCTGCGTTCTGGAGCTTTGGCTGCTCAAAAGCTGCCGAAAACGAAAAGTCTTACTCTTACGGGCGAATTCTCGGATATCTTCCATCTTCTGAGAGAGTGTTACCGTCTCCTTTTCGATCCTGCCAAACTTACTGCGCACTGGATCGATCTTATCCGCCTGTCTGCGGATCACGTCCTGAAAAATATGATTTAACCGGCTCAGCGTCAGATCCCCCAGCAGCGCATCCATATCTATCGGTTCCACATATTCCTGCACCTCTTCCGGAATGGAAGGCGCCCGGTACAAGGCTCTTTGTCCGTCCACTTCCCGATCCCGCAGCTCGTAAGACATATACTTATACATCTTGTATTCCAAGAGCTGTTCCACCAGCTCCTGCCTTGGATCCTCTTCCTCTCCGTCCTCTTTGACCTCCTTGGGAAGGAGCATCCGGCACTTAATATCCAGCAGGGTGGCCGCCATGACCAGGAACTCACTCATCACATTCAGATCTTCCTTCTCCATGGCCCGGATATACTCCATATATTGGTTGGTGATCTCCACGATCGGGATGTCATAGATATCAATTTTATTCTTATCGATCAAATGCAGAAGAAGATCCAGCGGACCTTCAAACACCTGCAGTTTTACCGGAATTCCCATCTGTCTTCCTCATACTTTCCTAATGGCAACTTTATTATTATACAGGATTTTCTCCTTTTGCACAAGTATTCCCGGAAGCTTTCCCGTCACAATCCCGGGATGTTCCTCTCAGCCGGAGCAAAACAGCTTCCGCCGGATTGCCCAAACGAATGTGAAACGTATGGGTTCCTAGGCCCCTGCTCACAATGATCTCCTGATTTCCTTCCCGATATCTGCCGCCGGAATACGGAGGGAATAATTGAAAGCTGGGGGACAGTACCGCGCCGATTCCTGGCAGCCGCACCAGTCCTCCGTGAAAATGCCCGGACAAGATAAGATCCGCTCCCCACCGCGCATATTCCTCTATATAAGATGGATTATGGGCCAGCAGGATAGAAAATTCTTTTGTGTCACAGGCTCCGATCCGCTCTTTGATCTCGCTTTGTTCCAATTCCCTCTTATGAAAACGTGTATAGCCGTCCATCGGGATTTCCAATCCCGTAAGGCGAAGGCCGGCTCCTTTCAAAGGGCACTCCACCGTCTGATTCTCCAGAAATACCGCCCCGGCATTTTCTAACGCTTCCTTATACTCAAAATAAGATTCCTCATACCTGTCTGGATGCTCCTTCATCCGCTGTTCATGATTCCCATTGGCATAATAGACCGGGGCAATGGAAGGAAGTTTTTTCACAAATTCCAGAGCAGGTCCAACAGGATGTCCATTTTTCCCTACCAGCATATCCCCGCCGATCAAGATCAGATCTGGCGCTGTCTTTCTGACTGCCGCCAGCAGCCATTCATTTTCCTTTCCATATCTATGATTGTGCAGATCGCTTAAAAACAAAATCTTTGCTTCTTCCTTCAGATCCGCCAGCTTTTCTGAGGCAATCGCGTACTCTGTGACCTGAAATCCATGAAGTTCCCGGAGATTCTCAAAAAAGGCCAGCAAAGCTAAGCTCCCCGCCAATATTTTAAACCGTTTCATGTATTCCTCCTTCATTCCCTCGCCTTAGAATTCTCAAATTCCGCGCGAAAAGCTTCATATAATTCCCGAATGTTCCGGTAAATATAGTCGGGCTGATAGGAAGTCTTGGCAAGATCTTCTGCTTTTGCCTCTCCTGTATATACCAGAGCAGTCTCCACTCCAGCGTTGATCCCACAGGCAATATCCGTATACAGACGGTCTCCCGCAACCAATATTTCCCGCTTATCCGCCCCCACTTGTTCCATGCACATAAAAACAATTTCTTTATTAGGCTTCCCGATATATAAAGGCTCCCGGTCTGTGGTCACATTCAGCATCCGACAGATTCCGCCGCAGTCCGGCATAAAACCATAAGCAGTGGGACAGCGCAGGTCCGGATTGGTCCCGATGTAGTCTACTTCCGGCCGGAACAAAAGCTGGCAGGCCTTCTCCACCTTTGGATAATCCAGCGTACTGTCAAAACCCACTACCACACAGGCCACATCCTCTTCCGCCTGATCAGTCACTTTCAAGCCAAAGCTTTTTACTTCCTCCACAAAAGAAGGCGTTCCCAAAACGAAAAGCTTCTTCCCTTGGTAATTCTGGGCCAGATATCGGCACGCGGCATAAGATGCCGTCATAAACTGGCTCTCCTCCGTCTCGATCCCCCACCTGGCAAATTTCTTCACATAATCTTTTCTGCTTTTCATAGAATTGTTGGTAATATAAAAAGACTTGCCTCCGACCGTATTGATATACTCGATCAATTCTCTGCTTCCGTCAAACAAAGTATCATCCACCGCCAAAGTGCCGTCTATATCAAACAAAAAATATTTCTTTTCCTGAAGCACTGCTTTTCTCCTTCTCCTACCGTCTTCCATCCAGTATAACAGATATCTTCTATTCTTTTCTACAGGAATCTGATAAAATCCATGTTAGGACCCTATATACATCTTTCTGATTTCTCTTGACATTCTTATTTTAACGTATTATTGTATTATATAGATAATACAAAACCCGGAAGCGAGGTGAAATCGATGCCATGGGATTTATCAAACGACCGACCGATCTATCTGCAGCTTATGGAAAGGATCCAACAGGATATCATCTCCGGTGCATATAAACCCGGAGACCGGCTGCCGTCCGTACGGGAACTGGCTCTTGACGCCGCTGTCAATCCCAACACCATGCAGAAAGCGCTCTCCGAGCTGGAACGGAGCGGTCTTGTATATTCACAGCGGACCAGCGGGAGATTTATTACGGAGGATAAACATATGCTAAAGGAATTAAAAAACCGGCTTGCGCAGGAACATGTCCGTGATTTTTTTGAGAAAATGAGACAGCTTGGTTTCCCAAAGGAGGAAACTCTTGCGCTGATCCAGGAAGCAATAAAGGAGGAACAATAACATGAATCCGATTTTAGAATGTCAGGGGCTTTCCAAACAGTATCATAGTTCATATTATGCCCTGAACAATCTGAATCTGACTCTTGAGCGGGGGCAGATCGTAGGACTTCTGGGGCCAAACGGAAGCGGAAAAACAACTTTGATCAAGATGATCAACGACCTTTTGGCGCCTACCAGCGGAAGGATCTTGATCGATGGAAAGGAACCCGGTACGGAGACAAAAAAGATCGTTTCCTATCTTCCAGAACGTACGTATCTGGATGATTCTATGAAAATCCAGGAGATCATTCGACTTTTTGCGGATTTTTATGAGGATTTTTCTACCGACCGGGCCAATGCGATGTTAAAAGATCTGGGAATCGAACCAAATGTCCGTCTGAAGACCCTCTCCAAAGGAAGCCGGGAGAAGGTACAGCTTGTGTTGGTCATGAGTCGGGACGCCAAGCTTTACATCCTGGATGAACCCATCGGCGGAGTAGACCCTGCCGCCAGAGATTATATTCTGCGTACGATCCTTGCAAATTACAACGATGAAGCAACCGTCCTTCTCTCTACCCATCTCATTTACGATGTAGAAAACATTCTGGACCGGGTTCTCTTCATCCGGCAGGGACAGATCGTGCTCAACGCGGAAGTAGACGAGATCCGCACCGAGCAGGGAAAATCGGTAGATGCAATGTTCCGGGAGGTGTTCAGATGTTAGGGAAACTGATCAAATATGACTTAAAATCCACAAGCAAGGTGCTGATTCTGGTCCATGCTTTCTTGCTGCTTTCCGCTTTTCTGATGCGGATATTTATGACTGGCCAGATTCAATTAGAGGATGTAGAAGACAGCTCCAATATCCTTATGGCTCTTACCATCCTTCTTTATTCCTTGATCGTAATGGGGGCAAGCTTTGCCACCTCCATCATCGTTGCGGTCCGGTTTTACAAGAATCTTTTCTCAGATGAAGGATATCTGACCAACACCCTGCCGGTGAGCCGGGGAATCCTTCTTCTGGCCAAAACCATTTCCGGCGGTATCTGGACCGCCGTGGATATGGCTCTTTTGCTTCTTTCCATCTACATTGTGGCGTTTCCGCCAAATGTAATGGAGCTTTTCCAGGATAATAAGGAGGCTGTAATGGAAGCCATGGGATTTACAGGATCTTACACCCTTCCTTCTGTTCCGGCTATCGTTGGTTTCCTGCTGATCTTGAGTCTTCTCTCAGGCTTTTCTTCGGTAGCCATGATCTATGCGTCTGTTGTCCTGGGACAGCTTTTTTCCAGTCACCGTGTAATCGGGGCAGTGGCGTGCTATTTTGCCATTTCCACGATATTTTCCATGATCTCCTATGCCATCATGCTGGTCATTGGATTATCTTCCCAGGCACTGGTGCCTTCAGACGGCTCTTCTTCTATGTATCTGGGCGAATACCTGGGGAAAACAATTCAATTTTCAGTCGTATGGTCGGTCATTACAGGGATCATCCTATATCTTATCACTTGGAAAATCTTCAGCCGGAAAATAAATCTTTCCTAGAAAGACCAAAGCGGAGCCTGACCAACGGGCTCCGCTTTTCTATATACCGTTCAAAATCCAGATCCACGCACAGGATCAAGTCTCCCAAAACTCTCTTAACTTCTCTTTCACGCCGGACAGACTGCAGGGAACAATCTTCTCCCACTCTCTCGGAAAGGTCTCCTGATATCTCGCATCTCCAAACCGGTCGTCCAAAAGCAGGATCACTCCCCGGTCTTCATCGGTACGGATCACTCTGCCCGCAGACTGGAGCACCTTGTTCATTCCCGGATACAGATAAGCATAATCGAACCCTCTCTGCCCTTTTCCCTCAAAGTAAGTTTTCAAAAGTTCTCTCTCTCGGCAGACTTGGGGCAGTCCCGTTCCTACAATGACCGCCCCGATCAATCGGTCTTCTGTAAGATCGATGCCTTCCGCGAAGATGCCTCCCATCACACAGAATCCCATCAGACTCCTGTCCCGTTCTTCCTCAAAATTCTCCAGGAAGATCTCCCTGGCTTCTTCGGTCATATGCTGCGACTGCATCACGCAGTCAATCTGGCGCTCTCCTGTTCCGCCCTCTCTTAGCGCTTCTTCTTCCAAAAGTTTCTGAAATTCCTCATAGACCGCTTCCATAAACCGGTAGGAAGGGAAGAACGCGATATAATTTCCCTGCTTTCCTTCCGCCGCGGCCAGAAGATATCTGGCATATCTGCGATACATCCCTTCTCCTCTGCGGGTATATCTGGTGCTGACGTCTTTCCCCAAAAGCAGCAGTCGATTCGCCGGATCAAAGGGAGACTCTGCATAGATGGCGTACACCTCTTCTTCTGTACTCAAAAGGTTCTTATAATAACGGATCGGAAGCAGAGTGGCGGAAAAAAAGACCGCGCTGCTTCCCTTTTCCAAGAAACTCTGCAGATTTCTGGAAGGATTGACGCAGAAAAGTCTTATCAGAAATCTTCCCGATTCTTCCAGTTCTGAATAGATCAGATAGTTTTCGTCCAGCCGGTCATAAGTGTTGATGAACCGGCACACCTCAAAATAAAATTCCAGCACTTCTTCTCTTTTCTCATCTGGCTTTTTGTGTTCCTCCAAATATCTCTCCAGTTCTCCTGTCAGATTCAAAAGCTTAAGATACAGGGAAGATACGCTTTCCAGGATCTGACATCCCTCACACTCCCGTTTAAGAGCCAGCATCTGACGGTTGCAGTCTTCCAGTCTTTTCGCCAGTTTCCCGTCTTCTTCTTTCACCGTCCGTTTGATCTTCAGCACATCTTCCTTGTAAATCCCGGCGCTGTACATCTCCCTTCCGCGCTCTACCAGATTATGGGCCTCATCAATGAGAAACAGATACTCCCCTTTCATTCCATCTCCAAAGAAACGCCGAAGATGGGCATTGGGATCAAACACGTAATTATAGTCACAAATGACCGCATCCACCCACTCGGCCACATCCAAGCTCATCTCATGCGGGCAGACTTTCCATTTCCTTGCCTGCTCTTCTACGATCTCCCGACTCATCTCATCAGAGGAAGTCAACAACTCATAGACCGCGTCATTGACCCGGTCAAAATGTCCCTTAGCATACGGGCATGCCTCTGGATTACACTCTTGTTTTTCACAAAAGCAGATCTTCTCCTTAGCAGTCAGCACCAGTACTTTCATCCGCAATGCCTGTTCCTTCAAGATCTCAAAAGCCTGCCATGCCACCGTGCGGGTGATGGTCTTTGCGGTCAGATAGAAGATCTTCTCTCCCAGCCCTTCTCCTACCGCACGCACCGCCGGGAAAACACAAGCCATAGTCTTTCCTACTCCTGTAGGCGCTTGGATGAATAATTCCTTTTTCTGCTGGATCGTGCGGTAAACAGAAGCGACCAGTTTGCGCTGGCCTTCCCGGTATGGGAAAGGAAACTCCACCTTCTGGATAGACTGATTCCGCTTCTTCTCCCATTGAATTCGGTACCGGGCCCATTTTTCATACTTCCCCGCCAACTCATAAAACCAGGTCTTCAGCTCCTGTATGGCGTACACGCTTTGAAACCGTTTCAATTCCTCAGTCTCCAAATGACAGTAGGTCATCTGAACGCCGATCTCCGACAAACCATTCTGCTGAGCATAGATATACGCATAACATCGGGCCTGGGCCAAATGGACCTCCACCGGTTCTTCCAAAAGGGAAAGTTCTTTGAAGCTCCCTTTGATTTCATCGATCACCACTCCTTTTGGGGTTTTCCATACGCCATCTGCCCTGCCTTCGATCTCCAGCACAAATTCCTTACAGGGAACCTCAAATCGCAGAGAGACTTCCGGGTGATATCCTGCTCCCATACTCCTTTGAATCTTTCGGTGCAGCTTTGCTCCCAGCAGCATGGCCTCTTTATCCATTCCGCCCATTCGATTGTCGATATCACCGCCGCGCAGGATAAATTCTACCAGTGCGCGCACGGATATTCTTACATGTGGCTGTTCCATGTCTATCGTTTTCCTCTCCCCGCGGTTTCTGCGGCTCCGTCTCTTCCGCTCCTTCGTTCCGCAGATCATGATACCACATTATACACCCGGACGCCAAAAGGCACAAGAAACCTTCCGTCACCGCCTTTCAAACTCTGTCATATAGGGCCGGAACCTTAGAGGCAGATTATGAAGCTGGCACTTGGGATTCTCTCTGGAAGCAATAGAAATCGCCTGACAAAAATCCTTCCACAGTCTGGCGTATTTCTCCTCCTCTCCGGACAGAACGCTCAGTTTCTCCTCTTCCATTTCCTGATCCCATACCAGCACCCATTGCTTTCCAGCTTCATGAACAGCCAGCATCTGATAATTCAGATCGCGGATCATCCAGTTCTCTTTTGGAAGCCGGTCGGCAAAATGAGGAGCCAGGCAGGACAGCACTTGTGATCTGGGCGCGATCTCCCCGTAAAGAATCCCGTTATCCAACTCACGGAACCGGAGAAACCCCTTCAGATGATGGGCTTCGCATCCCACCTGACGGCTCATCTCAAAAACTTGTCCTACCCATGGATTGCTCAAATGCTCCATGATCCTGCCGCTGTCTGGAAGCTTCCTTGCCTCCAGCATAGTCTGGAGGATCGCGTCTCCTTTCCGCCCGTCATAGGACAGGACCGCCTGGGAAATCTCCTGATAAGCGGTACTTCCCAGATGGCATCGGATCAATCTGGCCACGGCTTCCGCCTTATGAGCGGTCTCCTCTACCTCTGTATATTCGCAAAACAGACAGGCTTCCACCTGCTCATTCAGCGCAATCCCACATTCCTGTCCCTTTCTTGCGGGATTCCAGGCATCGTAGACAGCGGAAAAAATACCCGTTACCGTGTCTGTGCATATATAAACCGTCTTCATGAAATTCCTCCCAAAAACCGTACATCGTCAAAAAGCGAAAGCTGCCGGTACCCCATTTCCCTCACTTCTCTGGGAAGTTTTTCTCCTGCCGAAAGGAGATTCCGAGTGATGCTGTCCTCTTCCATCTTCACCGGATAAAGCATCCGGCCTGCGCAGGTAATGAAATACTGCGCTCTTTTCAACACAACTCCCATCTTCTTAATATCCGGGAAATCCAAATTCCCAAGCCGCCTTGCTTTCACAATGCGCTGGGCCGACTTATATCCGATGCCTGGGACCCGCAGCAGCGTCCGGTAATCCGCCCGGTTGACTTCCACCGGGAAACAGTCCAAATGCTTTAAGGCCCAGTTGCACTTTGGATCAAACAGGACGTTGAAATTAGGGGTCTCTTCCGAGAGCAGTTCTTCCGCCTGAAAATGATAATAACGCAGCAGCCAATCCGCCTGATACAGCCTGTGCTCCCTCAGGAGAGGAGGGCCTCCATCTGTCCTGGCGGGAAGGTCTTTATCCTCATTGACATGGATAAAAGCGGAGTAAAAAACCCGCTTTAATTCAAATTTCTTATAAAGGCTCTCCGCCACCTGGATGATCTGATAATCCGTCTCCGGTGTAGCCCCGATGATCATCTGAGTGCTCTGCCCCGCCGGAACAAACCGAGGCGCGCTGCGGTAAATCTGCAGTTCTTGCTTATTTTCCCGGCTGCGGTCCTGAATGAGACGCATTGGGGTCAAAATCTTCTCTCTGGTCTTGTGGGGCGCCAGCAGCCGCAGGCCCTCCGCCGTAGGCAGTTCTAAATTGACGCTCATCCGGTCCGCCAGGAACCCAGTCCTCTGGATCAGCTCCTGGCTGGCTCCAGGGATTGCCTTCACATGGATATATCCTTGGAAATGGTATTCTTTCCGCAGTCTATACAAAGCGGCATAGATCAGTTCCATTGTATAATCAGGACTTATCAGGACTCCGGAACTTAAGAATAAGCCTTCAATATAATTTCTCCGGTAGAATTCCATGGTGAGCCGGCAGATTTCATCCGGTGTGAAAGAAACCCGCTCCACATCATTGGTCCTGCGGTTAATGCAGTATTTGCAGTCATAGATACACTCATTCGTAAATAAAATCTTAAGAAGGGAAATACAGCGTCCATCTGCTGAAAAGCTGTGGCAGATGCCCGCCTGCTCACAATTTCCCATACCTGTTCCGTCTCCTTTTCTGGAAGTGCCGCTGGAGGTGCAGGCCACATCGTATTTGGCAGCATCCGTCAGGATCGTCAATTTTTCATATAAGGTCTTTTCTTTCTGGATCCGCATACTCTTCCCCTTCCCAGTATCACAGAATATTTCCAACTAAATTTCCACCAAAAAAGAACATATGTTCGATATAATCATTATACAAACATACGTTCTCTTCGTCAATCTTTTTTTACGTTCCTGTTTCTAACCACTCCGGAAACATCATGCACTCTGCGAAAATCCTCTCATATCCTGGGAGCTCCGCTAATTCCTGATATTCCATTGTCTTAGCCAATTCTTCCATATCCGTCTTGGCCTTCTGCGACAAAAGCGCCATATAAGCCCCGTTTTTCGAAGAGTTTCCTACATAAACAATCTTCTCCCGCACTTCCCGCGGCAGAATCCCTGTGCCTGCCAGAGACTCTGCCGGAAGATGGGCGCCGAACTGACCAGCCACCAGCACCAGATCTAGCTCTTCCATTCGAAGGCCCGCCCGGTCGAGCAAAGCTGTGAAACCAGACAGGATTGCTCCCTTCGCAAGCTGGACCTGCCGGATATCCCTCTGAGTCACAACAAGTTCCGGCTCTTGGCAAAGAACAAATTCTCGCTTTGTTCCTTCCGCCCGCAGCAGTTTTTTTCGGCAGTCCTCTTCTGGAACACTCTCCATCTTTATGAAAACTCCTGACTTTTTTACCAAGCCAGTCCTAAGAAGTTCACGCAGCACCGCCAATATCCCGCTGCCGCAGATCCCTCTTGGGGAAGCGTTCCCAATGGTCGTAAGCCGGACGCCAGCTTCTGTAATTTCCACTTCTTCAACAGCGCCTTCCTCCGCCCGCATCCCGGCGCTGATATTCATCCCTTCCAACGCGGGACCGGCCGCGCAGGAACAGCACAAAAGCCTGCCCCCGCTGGCCAGGACTATTTCCCCGTTTGTGCCGATATCGATAAACAGCACATTGCCGGAGGCCTTGGAAAGCTGACAGACATAAGCTCCCGCTACGATATCCGCGCCAATATAGGCGGAAACCTGGGGCAGACAATAGAGAACTGTATCTTTCCCGGCTTTCAGGCCGATATCGGCAGCCTTCAGGGTCTTTGCATCCAGGAACCCGGGCTGATACGGCGCTCGCCCAATGGATCTTGCATCCACTCCCAGAAGCATGTGCATCATCGTACAGTTAGCGCTGATATCAATCTCCCGGATCTGTGCCGGGGTGATCGCCGCCTTCCGGCACATCTCCAGGATCATTTCATTCAATGCTCCTACAATGGCGTTCTGTAAGTCTTGGATTCCCGCCTCCCCGTGTTCCTGTTCATAAGTGATCCTGGTAAGCACATCCAATCCATACTGCTTTTGCGCATTGATCCGGGAAGCGGTTCCGATTTCCTCTCCCGTCTTCAAATCTATCAGAGATGTTACCACGGTAGTTGTTCCAATATCTACCGCCATCCCGTATCCTTCTTCGACCCTGTCCCGATGAAATTCCGGCAGAAAGCCTTGATCCAGGATGTGACAGTCCCTCTCCTGACGGACCAGTTCCACCTCCAGGTCTCCAAAGATCTGGGTCATGCAGGAGAGGCGGATGCCTCCCTCTCTCTCCTCCTTGCCGATATGCTCCATCTCTGTCTGTGTGCAGGGGGAAACTCTTCCTTCTGATATCTTTACTTTACATTTTCCGCAAATCCCCTTACCGTTGCACGGATTATCTACAAAAACCCCCGCCCCAAGAAGGACTTCCATAAGGTTCTCCCCCTCCCGGCAGAAAATGGTCTGTTCGCTTTGCGCGATCCTGATCTTGACCATGGTTCAAACTCCCTTCTGTTCCAGGGCCGCCAGAATCGCCTTCACATTAGCGAGGGGTGAGCGCATTCCCAGCCCGCAGGCTGGTGAAAGGATATCAGATCCGGCCTCGATACAGCTTTTTGTCAATATTCCCACCCGTTCCGGCGTTCCAAACTCTAAGGCGTAAGTACTTACATTTCCCATCAGCACACGGCCCGGAAGCCTTTTCTTTGCCTCTTTCATGGATACGATAGAATCAAAACTCAGAGCATTGCTTCGAATCTTATCTACTTCCCGATATACCGGCTGCATCTGACCGCAGATATGGACGATCGTCCCCATTTTCTCTTTTGGAAGTCCTTCCAGCAGGCGATTAATATACGTCACCGCAAATTCCTCAAAATACTTCGGGCCCAGGATCTCTCCTGTTCCGCTTGGGTCAGAGATCGCGATCACATCCGCCCCGGCCGCCACCTGCGCTCTTCCAAAAGAAATAAGCTGGTCTGTGACAAAAGAAAGAAACGCATGGGCCTCTTCCCGCTTTTTCCTCAGTTCTTTATAAAAGACCACTGGCTCCATCAAAGAACTGGCAACACTGATCGGTCCGGTCAGGTTGCCAACAATGGGCACATCCGTTGTCTCCTTTTTCAAAATACGGATTGCCTCCAGCGCCACTTTAACTCTTCCCTTATGAAGATTTATCGGCTTCAGCCTTTTATAATCGCTGACGGTGCTCATGATATAGCCAATCACGTGCGGCTCATGGATTTTGGACCCCAGATCCACTCTGGCGCCCATCTCTTCCGCCTCTACCGTCATGCAAAATGGCACTCCGCAGTTTTCAAAACAGCCTTCCTCAAACACTGCTTTAGCCAGATCCGCCATCTTCCGGGCATCGGTGTGAGCTTCTGGCAGATAGGTCCTGACTGCTTCCATCAGATCAGTCGTAACCATGTTCATCATACCGCCAGGACAGATACAGGCGGGACGATCTGCCTTTTCTCCCGCAACTATCCGGCTCAGTCGTTCTTTTGGTGTCAACATTTTTCTTCTCCTATCTATGACTGATCAGGCGATATCCAGAAGACTTTTTGCCAGCTTCACCGCTTCAGCGGCGTTCTGGGAATAACCGTCCGCTCCGATCTTATCCGCGTATTTCTGAGAAATAGGCCCTCCTCCGATCATCACCTTTACCTGATCCCGGATTCCGGCTTCCTCCAGCAGACGGATCACCGTCTCCATTCCCCCCATCGTAGTGGTCATCAGTGTAGACAAACACACCAGTTTCGCCTTCTCCTCTCTGGCTGTATCAACAAATTTCTGCAAAGGCACGTCCCTGCCCAGGTCGATCATCTCAAATCCTGCCGTCTCCATCATGATCTTTACCAAATTCTTTCCAATATCGTGGGTATCTCCTTCCACTACGCCAATGACTCCTTTGATCTTTTGATCCCCTGAATGATCCGGCAGGTATGGTTTTAAAATCTCCAGGCCGGCATACATCGCATCCGAACACAACAGCAGGTCGGTGACAAAGTATTCCTCCTCTTCATAAAGCTGACCTGCCCGATCCATTCCATCCACCAGACCTTCCATGATCGCGTCCAGAGCCGGATATCCTGCTTCCAGATATTCTCTGGCCGCTTCCGCCACATCCTCTTCTTCCATTTCCAACACATCATCGGAAAGGCGCTTCAGTAATTCTTCTTTTTGGGTTCCCATTTTCTCCTCTTTCCTTTCTCTTTTGCCCGATCATGCTCCTTCGATCAGTTTTACTTCTTTAAAGACCGCATTTTCCAATCGGTATCCGATATTTTTGATGCACATCTGGCCTGCCATAGCCGATTTCCCAAGCATCTCGATGCATCCTTCTCCATAGCTCATTGGACCGCTCAAAAGCCGATCCACAAATTTGCCTCTCCCTGTGCCAAGAAGGGCTAATGTAGTCTTTGGGCACAAAAGGATCATCGTCCGTTCGTCAGCAAGCTTTTCTGCCTCTTTGAGGAAACCATAAGTAAATGCCTCCATTACCTGGGCTGTCATTTTAGGCCCCAGAATCGAGACTCCCCCGGCGGAATCCGCATAGCTGATAAATTCCACTCCGTGCCCTTTTGCCTCCTCCATAAATCTTAAGCACTCCCCTCCAAGCTTCCAAAAGATTTCTTTCATAAGCTCCGGTTCTTTTCTCCATCCCTTAAATACATATTTCGCATCCAACAGTCCATTTAAAATCGTAAACGGACCGGACACCTGCAGCACCACATGCTCTCCCTGGCCGCTCAGTTCCCTGCAGGCCAGCAGGACCTCGCGGATCCTTCCCTGAGTCAGATCCATGGAAGGCAGTTTCAGAACTTCTTCCAAAGAATTACAGATATATGCTCCGGCTCTTGGCCCAGTTTTCTCATCACCGTAATTCACGATCCCTCCCAGTGCCTCCGCCTCAACGGTATGGCAGAAAGGCAGTTCGCAGAACACCGCCTTATCATGGGCTTTTAACGCCTTTGAAAGCCGGGCCATCGTCTCATGGCGCAGATAGGCGTCCGGGAAAGTCAGGCCAAGCCCCGTTGTCACATCCCCGTTGATTCCGGCTGAATTGTCATAGGTACAATGAAAATCTTTGATCTCTCCCATTTTAATTCCTTTCTCTGTCTTTCTCTTCCCATCTCCCGTAGATCCTTGCCGCCTCCATGAACCAATCTACTTTCTGCGGATCAGTTCCATAAGGGATTTCACAGCCCGAACACAGTACATATCCCTTTTTCATCTGCCTTCCTATCGCAAAACATTGTTTAACAGACTCAAAAATATCCTCTTTGTCTCCGCACATAATCACATCCACAGGAGGGACATTCCCTGCGATGCGGAGCACATCTGAAAGCTCGTCTCTTGCTCTGGACAGGTCGATCAGATTGTCCAGGCTTATACTATCAATCTGGAACTGACGGAAATATTCCCAGATACGATAAGTTTTCCCACACATGTGGAGTGTTGGCTTCCTACCGCTTACTTCATAAGCGTAATCCGTCAGTTCTTTCATATAAGGAAAGGCAAATTCTTTATAATATCTCGGCCCCAGAAGTTCTGGGTTAGCGACAGGATCCGCAAAAGCAGTCCCCAGTCCATATTCTGCCATCGCGCGAATACTGCTCTTTTCTGTTTCCGTAACTACACGCAGAAGATGATGGACTTCTTTCGGCGCTTTGTAACAATCCCGAAGCAATGCCTCTACTCCACGCAGATATGATGCGATTGTCATAGGACCTCCAGCACTTGCAACGACAGGTACGACTGAAACCGCTTCTTTTTCTAATATCGCGGCCGCTTGAAAAAACATCTGGATACGCGGATGTTTTCGCAGATCCACTGACTCCAATGCGCGAACCTTGTCCAAAGTATCCAAGGAAGGCCGCTGAATATAAGGGAGCTGCTGAAGCGGATATTTCACCTCAGCGCCGAGAGCATCAGCAATGCCGTAGGAGTTTGGGCCTATCATCAGTTGATCATGTCCAAAACGCTGAAAAGCGGCCAGCTCCATCGTGGCTAACTTTTCAGAATCGTGCCACATATCATAGATAGAAACATGGCTGATCTGTGTTTTAAATTCGCCCATAGCTGGAATACAGGGGAACCGATCGAAAGGTTTCCCGCTTTGGATAGCTTTTCTTCGCTCTACAGGCGTCATTTCGTCTAATAGATGCTTTTCTATCATACTTTTTTATCCTTTCATGCCGGTTAATACAACGCCTTCTTTGAACTTACTCTGAAGCAGAATATAGAAGATAAAAGGCGGCAGAAAGTTGACCGCGGCACACGCCATCGTCAGACCAATATTAGGTTCAAACTGTGTCTTCGTCGTGCTCAAGATCAAAGGAAGCGTCATCATCTCACTTTCTGTGCTTACTACCAAAGGCCATAAGAAATTATTCCACGCGCCCACAAATGTAAATATGGAAAGAGTCAAAATAGACGGTTTGATCAATGGAATAATGATTTTCCAGAGTATTCTGGTATTGGAACAGCCTTCTATCTTCGCGGCATCCAATAGTTCATTAGGCACTGCGAGAATCGCCTGCCGCATAATAAAAGTCCCAAGCGCTGTAGGCAGCGGAAGTATCAATGCCTGATAGGTATTCAGCCAATCCAGATTCTTCATGATCAGATACAGCGGAACAATGATAACTTCCGAGGGAATAATCAGCGTCATGATCAACAAGAAAAAAATCAGATCATTCCCCGGAAACTTTAGCTTTGCAAAAGCATAGCCCGCAAGACAGCTTACAACAACAGCCAGCACAACCCCGGCCAGTGCTACAAATGCACTGTTAAAAAAATAGCGACCAAATTCTGCCGTATGAAAAATTTTTACATAATTTTCTGGGGTCAGCCCATCTAGATTAAAGTTATATGCGCTCAATGTATCCTTAAAAGACATAATGAGCATATAAATAAATGGCAGGATGCTGACTGCGATCACAATCAGGAGGATCAAGCCTCCGACATACTTTTCTACATATTTCATCCCATTTTCCTCCTATATTTCTGAAACATCCCGCCGCATAAATCTTCTTTGTGCGATGACCGTAATCAGGATCAGCAAAAACAGCATATTTGAGACTGTCATAGCATATCCGGCTCTTGCAGACTTATAACAAAGATCATAAGCATAAAAAACCAGCGTTGTCGTTCCCATGGCTGGTCCGCCGCCGGTCAGATTATAAATGATATCGAAACACTGCAGGGAAGATGTAACCCCAAGGAACACAACCAGGATAGTAGTTGGTTTGAGCATCGGAAGCGTGATGTAGAAAAAACGGGCCAGCCGGCCAGCCCCGTCAACCTTTGCCGCCTCATAATAGTTATCCGGGATACTGATCAAAGCCGATATATATAATACGGAATAATATCCTAAAGATTTCCAGACAGACACCATAGCGACCGTAAGAAGCGCGCTGTCCGCATCACCTAGGAGCATAGAGCAGTTAATTCCAAAAAAAGAAAACAAATTTTCTACCGCCTCTACATGTCCGTTTAAAATAGCTTTCCATATTGTGCCCACCACCGCGTTCGAAGACAATACGGGGATAAAGATTACAATATTTGCCAGTTTTCCAAGAAAAGTATGTCTTCTGGAAGTAATCATAGCGGAGACCACCAACGCCAACACCGTCTGGAGCGGGACGATATATACCAAAAGCTTTAATGTATTGGTCAAGGCTGTCAAAAACTTTTGATCTGTAAGCAGGCGATGATAATTTTCTATTCCGTTAAATTCTGGGGGAAGCAAAATATTGTATTTCGAAAAGCTCAACACCACAGATAATATTAAGGATATCCCGACAAACACGATCAGGATGATCGAGATCGGCGCAATATATCCATATGCTGCGGGTGAATATTTGGTTTTCTTTCCTGTCATCGTTACCTCCTGGATTACGCAAAGACGCCTGCGGTATCCCACAGGCACCTTTGCTATGATATTCTATTCCTTGTCAGCCCAGTATTCATCCAAAAGATCATTTGCATAATCCGCCGCCTCATCCATAGCGGTCTGGGCATCTTTATCACCGCCCATAACAGCCTGCAGCTGGGAGGTAAGATTCAAAAGGATATCAGAGCCACAGGGGCCGG
>CABPCP010000029.1 GCA_902406105.1 uncultured Mordavella sp. | reverse complement strand
TGGCGGTCTATCTCTTGTTTTCGGTTGCTTGCTTCCTTACCGTACATGAGCATTAGCCCCGGGATTGTCATTTCCATACCCTTCCATCAAATTTATCACGCCCCATACGCCAAGACCGGCGCCGATTGCGACCACTAATGTCTGAAGGATATTAACAGCGCTTGTAAAAAAACTCATATACGCACAACTGACAAAAGCGCCTTTTTTTCAGCCTGTCAGCGCTTTTTTCTCTCCTTTCCCTCTTATTCAGGCCATAAATCCGTATCCCCTGGTCGGGGACCTGATATGAATTTCCATGGTTTTCCTCCATAAAAAAACCCGTCCATACGGACGGTCCCAAACCTAAAAATCGATATCTGATTTATTCTTCTGGCCTGAATTTCAGGGGCAGAATACTACGCATCCAGACAAAAGCTTATTCTTTCGTCAGCTATATGCACATCATCCTACATCTTCCATCACCTCCTTTTCCGCCGCTTCAATCTCTTCCGGCGACAGTTCATACTCATAAAGTTCAAAAGATTCCTCCTGCGGAAGCACAAGCCTGTGTTCCAGATACTCTTCGATATGGAACTCGTTGTTTTTATCAAAATCTGACAGTTCCCGGTAACGCCTGTGTTTCGTGATATCAAACTTATCACTGTAAAACGGGCGCACCCCGCGCAACTGCAGGATGCACTTATCTCCCGGCATTACTGCCAGCTCGTCCCGGCTCATCAGTTCGTGACCGGTCTTCTGGTAATTCATCCCGTAAGACGGATTCTGTCCTCTCGTATCAGAGGTATTATAAAGATCAATCGTCTCTTTCCCCAGTGTCTCTGAGATTTCTTTCAATGTACTGCTCTCTTTCCCGCCAAGGAACAAGACGGTATCGCAGTTGCCAAGAATTGTTTCTGCCGCATCCCGGTAGATCGTCTTCAGCTGACTCTGGGACTGTAGGATGATCGAAGCAGAGATTTCTCTGCTTCGGATCGTGGCGATCAGTTTGTCAAATTTCGGGATCTGCCCAATATTACTGAACTCGTCCAGCAAAAGCCGCACATGATACGGAAGCCTCCCGCCGTATAAGTCATCCGCCCTGTCACATAACAGATTGAACAACTGTGAATACATGATCGCGACAAGAAAATTAAACGTGTCGTCGGTATCAGAAATGATCACGAACATTGCCGTCTTCCTGTCTCCAAGAAGATCCAGTTCCATCTCATCGTAACTGGTCAGTTCCCTGAGTTCCGCAATATCAAAAGGTGCCAGCCTCGCTCCGCAGCTGATCAGAATACTCTTAGCTGTCTTGCCGGCCGCCAGCTTATATTTGCGATACTGCCGGACAGCAAAATGTTCCGGGTTTTCTGCTTCCAATTCCTCAAACAGTTCGTCCACCGCATTCTTAAACTCCTCGTCATCCTCTCTGGTCTCACTGGCATTAATGAATTCCAGCAATGTAGAAAAATTTTGTTCTTCCTCCGGGGCTTCGTACCAGATATATCCGATCAGTGCTGTATAAAGCAGACGCTCTGCTTTTACCCAAAAATCTTCGGTTGACTTTTCGCCTTCGCCTTTTGTATTGGCGATAATGGTATTGACCAGCTTCAGGATATCTTTTTCTGAGCGGATATATCGGAACGGGTTATAATGCATGGACTTATTAAAATTGATCGTATTGAACACCTTGATCCGATACCCATGCTGGACCAACATCCGTCCGCATTCCACTATGATGGTTCCTTTAGGATCTGTCACTACATAGGAGACTTTCCGGGTCATCTGCATCAGGTTCGGTTTTACGTAGAATCTGGTCTTTCCGGATCCGGATCCACCGATCACAATCACATTTTTATTCCTGGCGTACTTTGGAAGCTTCGGCCGGCTGTTCATCGTCAGCCGTTCCGTCTGCGTCAGGAGGATGTTATTCTCAAAAACCGGATCCATAAACGGCTTGATATCTTCCGCAGTCCCCCAGCGGGCGGAGCCATATTCTTCTCCGTGCCGGAACTTTTTTGCATTTTTCCCCCGGTACACAACTGCAAGTTTCAAAAACACTGCAGCTGCAGTTCCCACAAGAAGATCCGTAAAATAAATGCTCGGCAGAAAATGCGTGAACGCCAGCGAAAAATTTATCAGCATAACGCCAAGTCTTTCTATCTGACTGTCCCCGGTACAATGCCGGAACAGCCAGGCACCCCGGTTGACCAGGTAAAACATGATGAAATAAGGAAGATTGAGTACCAGAATCCTGGTCCACTTTTCCTTCATCGTTCCTGCCCCCGGTCCTTCTGCCGGGTTTTTACACGCTCACGGTGCTTTGCCAGCCTCTGCATGGCTTTCTGCAGTTTCTTCCGGACAGACGGCTTTCTTGATTTTTTCAGCGTAATCCCTGTATATTCTTTAAAAGCTGCCGTCATCACATCCACGTCTTTTGCCTTAAAGAACACCATATACTTTGGGGGACTGACGCTGTTGTCACGTTTCAGGCTGTAATCAATCCCGTATTTTCTGGCAACCCGGTCAAAAGATTTTATATTATCATCCGTGATCAGGATATTCGTAAGCTGGGCGCCTTTCGCCATCAGCTGCTTCATCGTCTGTTTCCCGTGAGGCTGCTTTTTTTCCAGCTTTCGGCGTTCTTTTGCCCTGCTCCGCTCCTGAGCACGGCCATTCTTCACCGCCTGGCGTCTCTGAACCTTTTTTTGCTTATGTCGTTCTTTCTCATTCAGATATTTCCGCATAGCAGCTTTCAGAATACCTGCCGTCATACGGCCGCACTGTACACACAGCGCAATTGTTTTCTCATTTACTTCATCCTGCAATCAACCACCTTCCTTCCTGTAGATTTCAATTCCCGATAGATTTCTGCGATACAATATCCGATACACGGCAGATGCTTCCCGTAAGGACAATCCTTACAGTTTTTCGATACGTCAGACTTCGACTCCTCTGGTTTCACCGGCTCCAGGTACCAGCAATCGCTCTTTGTGCATCCGGCTTTTCCCCACCAGTAACAATATGCACAGGACCATGGTTTGTCCTTCTGGTAGCTGCGTCCCGGAAGTGCCGCCTTCGGATCGATCACATACTTTGCTTTTTCCATAATCCCTGCATCCTTTCCAAAAACAGCCGCAGGCGCCTACCGATACGGTAAACGCCTGCTCTTTTTCCTTTATCTTCTTTTTCTTCTCATCGCAAATGCCGTTCCGGTTCCGCAAAGTCCAACGCCAAGCAGTACTGTCCAGAATAAAAGATTCGTATCATCTCCAGTCTTCGGAGCATCTGTCCCAACCGGATTTTGCGGTTCTTCCGGTGTTTCCTCTGGTACCGCCTCATCTTTCATCACGACTTTCTGGATTTCACCGGTATCTTTCACCTCAAACTCTATATCCTCAGCCACCAGATATCCCTCTGGCGCAGACTCCTCCTGGAGAGTGTAACGGCCAATCGGAAGCATTTCGATATAATGCGGCTCTTCTGAGGAGGTCCAGCTTTCCATCACCTCGCCATTCTCATCGAGGATGGTCAGCTTCGCCCCCGGCAGTTCCTCTCCGGCAATATCCGTCTTAGAGATCTCCACCTTCGTCACATCGTCTTTCATTTCGACCTTCTGAACTTCGGCAGTGTCCTCCACGGTAAACTGGATGCTCTCCGCCGTCACATACCCCGGAGCCGGAAGCACTTCCGTCATCGTGTAAGTCTGTCCGACAACCAGCTCCTTGATGATATGCGGCTCTTTGCCGGATACCCATTCCTCTACAACTTCGCCGTTTTCATCCGTTACCGTCAACTTCGCCCCCTCCACTTCTTTTCCATCTGTCAGGGAAGTTTTGGTAAATTCAAAGACGGTCGGTTCGTCCTCAAAGGTAAATTCATAGGAAACTGTAGCTTTGTCAGAACGTTCCGCCGTAAAGATAAACTCCTGTACCTCATCTGTGGTAGCAAATCCCGGAGCCGGGGAAGTTTCTTTCACCGTATAGGAAAAACCAATAGGCAGGTCAGCTTCAAAGAGAAGTGTCCCGTCCTCCCCGGTTGCCTTTTCCTCGATCACGGTTCCCGCTTCCAGAACCACATCCCCATCCCTATTTGTAATGTCGTCTTTTGCAGAAAGGGCAAATACAGCGCCCTCCAGCACCCGGTCAGTATCCTTTTCTTTTTTTAGGACAGAGACTTCCACCTTCTGGTGGTTATTCTGCCAGTCTCCATTCCAGGTGACTTCCGCCGTATCCTGATCCACATAGGTCAGGTCAATCTCCCGGATCTCCCCGTCCAGCACATAGCCTTCCGCTGTCTCTTTTTCTTTCACACAGTATCTTCCAAGAGGAAGATCAGAGAGCTTTGCAATTCCTGTCTCATCTGTGGTAATCGTGGCGATCAGTTCGTCCTTTTTGTAATAATCCTCACTCTCGCCGTCCGCCGCCTGGATGTCCTCCAGGGCGTATACCTCAAAGGTTACGTCTTTTAATGCGCCGGTGATATATTCAAAAAGGTGGCTGATCCAGCCGCCAATGGTATCGGCAAGTGTCACATCCTCCAGAAACTCGCCTTTCTTATTGATGATCAGCGTTCCCGTCGGCACGTCGTCTTTCATTTCCACTTTCTGGATTTTCGCTGTATCCTCCACAGTAAAAGTGATTTCTTCCGCTTTCAGATACCCATACGGGGCCAGCTCCTCCCGGAGCGTGTAAGTCTCGCCCACCGTCAGCCGCTCAATCAGGTGTTCCTCCCCTTTCACGGAAGTCCAACTGTCTACGATATTCCCGTCTTGATCCAGGACGGTCAGCTTTGCACCCTCCAGCTCCACGCCGGTGGTCAGGTCTGTCTTAGTCACAGTAATCTTTGTCGGCTCATTTTCATATTCAGAGGACAGTTCCACCACCGGGATCTCCTGCCCCTGGTACTCTGCCGTCATTTCTACCACATGATCAGAAGAAACATACCCATCCGGTGCGGCTTCTTCTTTGATATAGTATCGTCCAAACGGCAGATCATTCATAAAGACAGCTTTCCCCTTTTCATCAGACAGTGCCTTGCCGATCAGCGTGTCCGCTTTCATAATCACTTCGCCATGTGCCAGAATATCCTCTTTGGCATACAGCCCAAAGGCTGCGCCTGCCACAGTTGCCTGTGTTTCCGCATCCTTTTTCACCACGGATACTTCCACTTTCTGACGTTCATTCTGGAAAACAGCTTCCTGTTCAACCACAGGTGTCTCCTGATCCTTGTAAGTAAAAGTCACTGTCTGCGCTTCCCCGTTCAGCACAAAGCCTTCCGGAGCGGTAACTTCCACAACCTTGTAACTGCCAAGAGGAAGATCAGAAAGATATGCCTCCCCGTTTTCATCCGTAGTCACCGTTCCTACCAACTCGCCGGCAGCATACTCTAAAATACGGTTTCCTTCTGCGTCTTTCTGGAAGTCAGCGGTATAAATATCCTCCCAAGCGTACACCTCAAAGACTGCGCCCGCCAGATTCTCCACTTCGTAGACAAAATCCTTGCTGAAACCATCCAGCACTTCGCCCTGTTTTACAATTTTCAGTTTTCCTTTTACCGGATGGTTCTCATAGACTGCTTCGATCACCACATCCCCGGACACCGGGTCGATCTGGTAAGCAGTATCGGAATCCACTGCAATCTCAAAATAATTCTCATTCAGTGTATAGCCGTAAGGCGCTGTCACTTCCTCAATCCGGTAATGCCCGATTTTTAAGTTCTGGGGCAGGATCAGGTAGCCTTCCTCGTCAGTGAAGAATGTCTTGTGAACCGTCGTCGTAGGGTACGTTGTTACCTGCTCAACGTATTCTTTATTGTCCAGATCATAGATCCGGAACTCTGTACCTTTGTGAAGCACCGGCTTTTTCGTCTCGTCATCCTGCTTGATGATCTTCAGCTTCGCTTCAAATGCTTTATCAAGAAGCACCCGCCATATCTGTGGTGTGGTTGGATTATGCTCCGTGATCCGCACAATAAAATCATCCACCGGTTTGTAATTGTGGGGCGTGGTTGTTTCCCGCACAAGGTAAGTACCATAAGGAAGGGCAATGCTGCAGGCATGACCTTTCTCATCGGTAAACATCTCTGTGGCTCCATTTTCCCCGATCACCACTGGTTCTGCGGAATCAAAATCATAGCTGCCATCTTCTTTTACTGTAAGATCAGAAAGCAGATATGCGGTGAACCCTGCACCGGAAAGCAGATCGGCGTCGGTCTCCCCGTTGTTGGCTGCCTTGATGATCTCAAAGGGCTGCTTCTTTACCTGTTCCAGTGAAACGCACTCCCGCTCCACTGTTGCGGTCAGATCACCTTCATAATCACACACAAGATCATATTCACTCTCATCTGCCAGATACCCCACCGGAGGCGTGATCTCTTTGATAAAATACTCCCCAAGATACAGGTTTTCTATGGAGGCTTTCCCGTTTTCATCGGTGGTCAGCGTAGCCACCCTGTCACCGGCTTTATAGATCACCCCGGTTGCCCCGTCCGGATGGACAATATCTTTCCGGGCATACAGGCCATATACCGCATTTTCCAGGTCAGCGTCTCCCTGCGGAATTGCCTGGTTCGTCTCTGCGTCTTTTTTCTGCAGGCGTATCGTGGCGTTTACCCTCTCATTGATAAAAGTATGGGTAAATGTTACTTTCGCTTCGCTGTCATTGATATAAGAGAAAGTAAAGGAATATACGTCCTCCTGATTCCTCACATACCCATCCGGCGCCTGGATTTCTTTCACATCATAAGAAAATCCTATCGGAAGATCTGCTGTAAAGACCGCTTTCCCATCTTCTCCAGTCACCGCTTTTTCAATCAGCGTTCCCTTCGATACCACAACGTTTCCATCCGAATTTGTAATGTCGCTTCCCGCATACAGCCCAAACACGCCGCCATCCAGGGGATTTAAGGTATCCTTATCCTTTTTCAAAACAGAGACTTCCGCTTTCTGCCTGTCATTATGGAAGGTACTCTCGCTGAATACAGTCTCCACGTTCTGTCCGGCATAGGAAAGTGTCACGGTTTTTTCTTCACCGGCATTGTAAAAGTTCTCCGGGGCCTGCACTTCACGGATCACATAAGTCCCCAGGTGCAGATTTTTAAGAACTGCCGAACCATTATCGTCCGTCGTCAGGTTTCCTTTCACAAGATCGCCTTTACTGTAGATCTTTGCACCATAGGCTGTTACAATATCTTCTCCGGCGTAGACGTTATAAACAGCGCCCTCCTGCCGGCGGTCTTCATAACGGAACGTCACTCCTTCTTCTGTCATATCTGCACCGGTCAGAACCTGGCCTTCTTTATAAATAGTCAGTTCTCCCATCTGCTCCTGATCCGGTACTGTAACAGATGCCGTATCATTTGCAATCAGTTTTACATTATAACCTGCCGTATTCAGCCGGTATCCTTCCGGAGCCTGAATTTCTTTCAGATATACCGTATCCTGAGTCTTTACGATCTCCGCAACGGAAGATCCATTTTCATCTGTTGCCGGCATCTCTGTGATCAGCTTCGTACAGTCAGGATCACTGTAAATACCAAATATCGCTCCTGACAGCTTTGCATTCTCATGCCTGGAATCCACCTTGATGATCTCTACCTTGGCCAGCTCCAGCCATTTCACAGAAAAGCTCACATACTTTTCGTCTTCTACGCCTTCTCCGAATACCAGGGCAATATCCTGATAGGAGCTTCCGGTCGTGATCTTATAAGCGGAGTAATCCTTGGTAATGCT
Source organism: uncultured Mordavella sp. (assembly GCA_902406105.1). GTDB lineage: Bacteria > Bacillota > Clostridia > Lachnospirales > Lachnospiraceae > Massilistercora. The sequence goes on along the minus strand of CABPCP010000029.1, from coordinate 29,142 downwards.
TCCCTGCATTTTTGCGGACCACGATCCTGCCACGTCTCTCGTCTGTGTCAGCGGTGCTGACAGATAAAATTTTGTACCGCCGGAAATCGTTACCTTTGCCCCGGCAGCACTGGTCTTTCCTGTGCTGATATTATGAAGCTTCACGCCGTCCGGCAGATCCATTGTGATCGTCTGCTGACTTGACGCCTTAAACGTAATATCTTCTGTCCGCTGCTGGCTGCCGTCCACATAGGCCATCACGTTAGAATTGGAAAATGACATTTCCACATCGGGAATTTCCGGCTGGCTTACCGCGTAATGATAAAGCTCCATCGCCAGCGCTTCTCCTGTACTGTTGGTTCCGTAAAATGCATCGCTGCTGCCATTCGCATAGGAAGCTGCCAGATGTGTTACGATAAACCGCTTTCCTGCGGAAAAGTCCTTATGGTGGCTATTAAAGAAATACGCCGCCCCCGAAGCTTCTGTTCCATAATAAATCGTCTTGGCCAGTTCCTGCTTGCCTTCCAGTTTTGTGATCTGGTATGTTCCGCTTCCCGGGCCGGGCTTTGACGGCTGAATGCAGTATGCCGTTGCAGACACGTTCCCAAATTTCACCGTAAATGGAGCAGTCACATAGGATCCAAGCCCGTAATCTGCATAGTAATAATAGCTTCCCTGGGTAATGGTCACAGACTGCGTTGCTCTGGCTGCCCGTGCCCGAGGAGCCTGTGCTGTAAAAGTCACGCTTTCCCCGACTTCCAGACTCTGGATATCCACTCCCTGGTCCGCCGCCTGCAAAAGAACTTCGCCCAGTGTCAGTCCACTGTCTTCATCCACTGTCTTCTGATCTTCTGACCTCTCCAGTGCTTTGTCAAATTCCTCTTCTGAATGCATCTCAGCCGGTGTTTCCGACTCTCCTTCCTCATCAGAGCTTTCCGGTTCCGACTCTTTCTTATCCTGACCCGGTGAAGCCTCTGTTCCGGAATCCTTCACTTCTTCAGAAGCTGCCGCTTCCTTCACCGTAATGTTCCTGCTGATCTGATACATCGGATGACTGGTCGTCTGCGGTTCCACATAATAGACCGCCTGATAGGTATCTTCATGATCTGTCGCAAAAGGATCCCCGTCCTCATTCAGCGCCTCCTGGAAAGTGACCTTTACTTTCTTGTTGTCCGGGATCTCAATTCCGGAAAAGTCACAATTGATATCAAACGAGGCCCCTACTGTAACTTCATAATCATGAGCAGTCACGACTTCATCCATATCCAATTGATCCTTTACTTCCTCATAATAGGGGACCCTCTCAGTCGGAGATTCTGCCGCAGAAACCATCATCGGAGATACAACCGCTGATAAAAGTGACACCAACGCCATGCAGCCAGAGATCAGCCTTGCTGCTTTTCTTTTCTTTCTCATCTTTTTCGTCCTTTCTGAAATCTGGTTTATGAGTAAAGCATTTCATTTCCTCTGTCAATTTTTATGTTTTCTTCATCCGCATCCTCCTTTCCTTGATCATTTGTACTGTCTGGGACAGTCGGCCGTTTCTTCCCGGCCGGGATAACAGCACAAAAATATGGCGGTATTCATTTCAATCAGAAATCCATACCGCCACACTGTTTCTGCTGTCATCAATATGATGAAATCAGACAATGATTTTTATTTAAGGTTTTCCTGTTCTCTTCCCCAGATCCGTTCCTGTACCGGCTTCCGTATGACCGGGACGTTTCCTCTGACAGGACGCGCAGGATGCACATTCAAGCCAGGTATCACTCTGGGCAGGCTGTTCACTTTTCAAGGTGCCTGGAAGTTTTTAACCCCCTCACCTTTCATAAGTGACCTGCCCCTTTACACAAGACGTAATTAAAAATTTTTATTCCTGCACATGTTCAGCCAAAATCTTAAGCACTCTCCTGATCATATCCGAGACGCTTTGCTGGGATATATTAAAATACTCTGCAATATCCTTCTGTTTCCACTGTTCAAAATAGAAGAGATAAATCATTTCTTTCTGCCGTTCATTAAGTGTTTCCAGCATTTGCTTAACAAAATCATTTCTGACTAAGCTTTCCGAGATATCTTCTTCGTCAGACTCTATCTCTATACCTTTCTCAACCATTCGATCATAAGAATATACTTTATGATTTGATTTGATTCTTTCCTGATTTACTACTAACCGATCTTCTGCTTCCATAATTAACCGAACATACCAGTTCTCATTATCGAAAAATGAAGACCCGTATTTTTTAGAAGCCCCCTTCACTGATTCATACTCATAATTTCCACAATCACTGATCGAGAAAACTGTATAATGTTTTCCTGCCCGGTAAAGTACAAAACCGTTTGCATACACACTGATAGTCGATTCTTTGGCAAGAACTTCTTTTACGATTATTTGTTCACCGCTTTCAATCAACTGTTTTGCAGTTGGAACTCTTCCGTTATTCTCCGTCAGATTTACCATTTCCTTTAATTCCTTTAATGTCAGCATATGGACCGCCTTTCTGCCTTCCGGCTGCGAGTGGTCCCGGAAATTTTGTTATTTCTTCATTTCCTAAAATGCAGACACTACAATAAGCCCTGGACTCACCCGTTTTTTTTGAACGGGAGCCCAAGGCTCCAAATACTTTTTTCCCTCTACTACTCAAAATAAAAGAAATAATCTTTACAAGATAAAATCAAAATGTTTATTTCACATAGAAAACACCTTTTTTTCGTAACCTAATGATTATCGTATCAAATTCCTTTTTCGCTCAGATTTTCTCGCACGAAAAAACCGGCAAAACAAATATGATTGCTTTCCAGGCACAAAATAATTTCTTTTTCTGTGTCTCAACCATAAATGTTTTGCCGGGCTCTTAGTGATTCTGGTCAGGTTCAGCTCCTTGACAAACTCTTGATATCCGCCGCCGTCCTGATGGTTCCAGCCAAATTCACCGCTCTAACGGATATCTCATTCTATTCTGTTTCTTTTTTCTTTCCAGATCCGGATCTGATCCTCTGTGCATAGACCCGCATCCTTGCTTTGAGCTGCTCATCCCTGATGATCATGGGACGGACAGATACAATATCTTCCTTTACCAGTACTTCCAGTGTGCTTTTACATTTTTTACAATCCACCTCCGAATCGCACTGGGAACTTTTCTCCAGAAAAGCTCCGCATACAGGGCAGTGAACATGCCATTTATAATTATCTGATCCCATAAGTTCCTCCTTTAAGCAATAAGAATTTCATTTATTACTCAACGGATCAAGGGAAATCAAATCCGCTTCATGAGCTCTCATGCTGCCCATTCCGAATAGCGCCAAAGCTGCGCGGACATACATGATATTCATTTCAGACCTGCTTTGTCGGTCTGCCGCTTCCACCGCAGCCTTCATCCGGCTCCCACACGCCGGACAGTACCATAGATTTCTGCGGATATCCCTCTAACAGGGCATTTCCAATATTTCAAAAACATCCCCGGACATCTCACAGATATCCCGGATCTCTATCTCTGTATCTCCGATCCGCAAACCAACTGACGGATCAAAAAAAACAACATCCCCTTTCACTGTATGATATCTTCCGAATCCCGGAAGAGACGGATTCCCGGTAAAAAACTCCACCAGGATCTCCATGCCCGGTTTCAGCATCCTTAATTTCATATCCAGTTCATTTTTCTTCTCCTCCGATAAAATTCTCCTGGGTTCATAGATAATCTCCTTTTCCCTGACCGCATCCTCAAATCCTTTTAATGCAGCAAACGGAGCAAACTGTTTCGCCCTCCGCTCTACCGCCATCGGAGTTCTCCCGGATGCCGGACGCGGCAAATGTATGATTTTACGGTATGCTGCCGTCATCACAGTCATCACCTCCTTATGCCCGGTGGCCGCCAATCTGATTATTTCTTTCCCTGTAAGTAGAACAGGCCAGAAGATTGGAGCCACGCATGACCGCATTCCTGCCATATCTTCTCTTAATCTCCAGTATAGCCAGCTGCAGGTTTCTTTCTTTTTCCTGCTGTTCCGGATCGGAGAACAGATCGTACTGAACAAAGCTCTCCGGAACTACTCTGTTGGCACAGATTTCCACTCTCCGGATCCCGGTATGGCGATCCGCGATCCTCTGATACAACTTCTCCACTGCATGAATGATCCGCTCAGAACTATTAGTCGCTTCTGCGAATCTGACAGTTCCCTTTGATGGATCATGTTCAAGCCGATGGTCGTATGCAATCCATAGTGTGACAGAATTTGTTACCAGTCTTTTATCCACCAGATCCAGCACCAGCACATCCGTCATTTCCCTGGCAATCACAGCCCCCTCTTCAAATTCATAATTTCTCATAAGAACCTGTCCGTTGGACAGACTGTGCTCTTCTGTCCGGTAGTTCTTGATATCCTTCATCCTGCAGGTCTCTCTCCCCCAGGCGTGGTCGATCATCAACTCCGCATCAATGCCAAAGATCTTATAAAGAAGATCCTCAGAAGTAATGGATGCCAACGCAAGATCTCCCATCGTATGAATTCCATAGCCTGCTAGTTTCCTTTCTGTACGGGAACCGATCATCCAGAAATCACGAAGAGGCTGATGGTCCCACAACTTTTCGCGGAAAGACAACTCATCCAATACCCCGATATGATCTTCCGCATGCTTTGCCAGGATATCCATTGCAATTTTGGCCAGGTAAAGGTTTGTTCCCACTCCGGCAGTCGCCGTGATCCCTGTCTCCTGCATAACCGCACGCATCAGTTCCACAGCCATTTCCTTTGGATCCATCTGGTACAGACGAAGATACTCTGTTACATCCAGAAAACATTCATCCACACTGTACACATGGATATCTTCCTTTGAAACATAGCGGAGATAAATGCTGTAGATCCTGGCAGAATAATCCAGATACAGCTGCATCCTCGGCATTGCTGTGATATATTGGATGTTGTCGGGGATCTCATGGATCCTGCATCTGTTTTTCACCCCCAGTTTTTTCATTGCCGGAGTGATCGCCAGACATATAGTTGATTTTGATCTTGTCGGATCTGCCACTACAAGGTTTGTCTTAAATGGATCCAGCTTCCGTTCTACGCACTCTACGGATGCGTAGAAGGACTTCAGGTCAATGCATATAAAGTAATTCTGCCGTTCCATAAGCGCCTTCCTTTCCGGTTCCACTTGCCTGTGTTCTTTCTCAGAAGATATTTCCGTCTTTCCTCTTCCAAAAATTATCTTAAAACCGGCAACTTCCCATAATAAGAATTGACAAAACAGGAAATTTCGATTATATTATAGGCAAGTACTTGCCGCTTCCTTGTGATTCACATTATAGGCAACCACTATCCGGTTGTCAAGAGGCAAGATGATTTTTTAGGAAAGTGATTTCCTCTTTTATCAGGAAATCAAAGTGCAATACATGAAGATTGCTTAGAAAAGAGGTATTGTTATGGCGTTCGGTGAAAAAATCAAATCTCTGAGAAAATCAAAAGGCATGAACCAAACCCAACTGGCAAATGCCCTTGGCGTTTCTCCACGGACTATCCGCGGCTGGGAAGCAGAAGGACGTTATCCCAAACAGCACGAACTGTATCAGAAACTGGCAGATACACTGGAATGTGATATTTCCTACCTGATGACGGAAGGAGAAGCATTCATTACAGAAGCCGCAGAACAGTATGGATCCAGAGGAGCAAAACAGGCACAGCAGATCCTGGAACAGGCTGCCGCTATGTTTGCCGGCGGGGAGCTGACTGATGACGATAAAACGGCTTTCATGGATGAGATCCAGATGCTCTATCTGGATTCAAAGAAACGTGCAAAGAAATTCACGCCCAAGAAATATCTCCGCCAGGATGATGCATCCGGCGCGGAAGACTGAGTCCATTTTATAACACACCATTTATGGTATTGTTATATCCGCAGTAGTATCCATACACATTCACGGGATAACAGATCGGGGTGATTGATTTGACAAGCGATTATATTAATAAAAAAGTGAATGACCTGATCCGGAAATATAAGACGAGGGATCCTATTGAACTTCTGGAAGCGCTGGGGGCAGTTGTAGGGGAAACATCGGCATATACCAGATTAAAAGGATACTGCTTTATGAGCTGTCAGACTATCTACGCCATGTTCAGCAGTTTCCTTTCAGAAGAAGAGAAGAGGATCGTTGCGGCTCATGAGCTGGGACACATCGTCCTGCACCGGAAGCAGCTCAAAATGGCCCCCATGTCAGACAATCGTCTTTACAATATGACAGACGAAACAGAATATCAGGCCAATCTTTTTGCAGCCGACCTTCTGATCAGCGATAAAGATGTGGCTGATCTATCAAAAAATGAGGAACTGGACTATTTCAGCTTCTGCAGTTCACTATATGCCACTCCTGAACTGATGAGCTTTAAACTATACAGTCTCATGAAACGAGGGCAGCACTATAATATGCCGGTAGGCCTTAACAGCAGATTTTTGACAAAATAAATAGCACCTAAAAAGTAGTTGATTATCTTCTCTTTTTATTTGCTATTTATTTTTTATAAATTAAAATTAGATTACTTCTCAATTTTGATTACAATCAACATGTAATTTAATTTCTTTTATTATATCTTTAAATTCTTCATACTTCTCAAAAAAGTCCTTTAATAACTGTAAATAATCCTCCTGCTTTAAAGATGTATTCTTTTTATAGGAAAGACGTTGAACTAAAACCTCTCCCGAATTTCCGTTTTCCAATTTAGTTTGTGTATTTGGAATAGCAGTATAATCCAAGGAATGATTTGACATAAACTCTTGGGCAACTGATGCCATTTCATTTAAAGCTTCATCCAATTTCCAATTGATAAATACAGGTTTCTCTTGATTAATATACCAAGTTATCGGCTCAATATAATCAGTAAAAATTGTTGTCGATAAGTAATCATATCCAAATTGATCATGACATTTTTTCATCGCTTCAATAGAGCGGATGAGTTCTATAGCTCGTTGATAATCCGCATTATATGATAACTGACGAACTGTAAAATGCGGAAGTTTCCTCTGAATAAGATGTTTTAAAATAATTTCTTCAGCTATAATAAAAGTAGTTTCTTTTAACCTTTTAATCAACTCTGATTCCGTTTTAAAATAGTAATATGAAACCTGATCTTTTTGTAACTCTCTTGTAAGACTATTTTTTGTCGATTCGCTTTGTAGCAGATATACATGTATAGGGATACAATTTTCTTTAGCTATTCTATACTCCTCGTGAGTTCCAGATATCCCCCAGTCGGTTTTCTTCCCATAATTATCTTTCATAATGAGAATTACAAAATCAGCCTCCAAGATATCTTTCCGGTATGCCATAGGCACTGTAGATGGTGTAAGATTACTTTCATATAAGAGCGGTTCTACCCCTAATTCAATAAAATGTTTTTTAATTTTCTCTCGTAATTTTTTATTGTCACTAAAAGTAGAACTAATGAATACACGTGGTTTAAATGCCATGATTCCCCCTCCACTTATAATATATTAATAAAAATATATTCAGTTTCATACAAACCATTTATTATTCTGATTATACTTCTTTCACTCATATAAATCCACTTATATTATTATAGCAATGTGGATTATTCTAAATCGATCTCCCCATATTTATATTCTATCCTCCAACTTCCTCTGCATAATTTCATACAAATCCTATTCGGATAGACCTTAATCTTTATCCTGTCCGGATATCCTAATACATCATAAGAAAAAAGAACTTCTTTGAAATCATTTCGCCTGGTCCGATCCAGGAGATTTTCTGCAAAAGCGACTTTATCAGGAATGATAAGCTTATTGGCAACTACTGTCATTTCCTGTTCATAAAACTGATCGCTGGTTGTACTCGTTGTGGATATTACTTCTACATCCCGGCCAAACTGCAGATATAAAAGAATGCCGGTGAAAAGAAACAGAATCGGCAGAATTATCTTTACTTTTCTCATATACGCACTCTCCTGTAGTGTCCGTATACGAACACTATTGTTTCCCTTATTTTACGCTAATAATATCTGTATAGCAATATGAATCTATAGAAAGCAGTTTACTGAAATGATTAAATATGACAAGTTATGGGAAACTATGAAAGCCCGGAACATTACGCAATATGATCTGTATACCCGGTATCATATGAACCGCTCTCAGCTAAACCGATTACGGCATAATCAGAATGTAGAAGTCAATACGATTGATAAGCTTTGTAATATTCTGAATTGCAATGTTGAAGATATTATGACACATTATCCTGATGACAATGTATTCTGAACACACCATCTGATAAACAGGCTCCCCATTCACAACGGATGTGGAGCCTGTTTACTTTTACAGATTAAATAACCAGTTTGCATCATGAAATCCCTGACAATATGCCGTCTTCCCGCATATCCGGATCATGCACTCCAATTTATCATACAGTTCCTGTATGACGTCCATTCTGCGACAATCCGATAAGTTCTCCTGCATCTTTTCAACTACTATTTTTAGCTCTTTATCTGCTTGTTGAAATTCTTTATCATCATACATAGCTTCCTGAAATACAGATCCTTCCTGTATCTGATAAAGCTTATTTATAAGTTCGTCTGCCTCATAATCGATTTCCGTATTATGCCTGTACTGACCTTTTTCACGCCTGAGATTAGCAGCCATATCGACAACAAGTAGAATTCCCATCTGAAGTCCTATTTCTGTATATACGCTGGCCGTCTCACTGCTGATCTCATTGGAAAGATCCAGAAGTTCTGACGTGGGATTTGGATCATACTTTTTTACTGTATCTTCAAACTTGTCGTACAGTTCGTCTATTCTCTCCTCATAATTCCTTGTATCTTCATCCGGCCCCAGACCAAACAACAGAAAATCCGCAATACTCCGTATATTTGCTTTTCCTAAAATTTCATGTATGTACGCCATATTCATCCTTCTTTCTAAGACAAAAGCCTGTCGCTCACATATCCTCTCAGCATATCTACCGTTACTTCGATAAAGCATCCACAGAATAAAATCAAGAATGCTGCCGCTTCAATACACAAGAGCACCGCCACCTGAACCCAGTCCTGATAACAGACAATCGTTCCGATCATCAAAAGAATAAGCAGGAAAGTAAAAACCCCTTTTATAAAGCCATATAAATTGACTGTCAGCTTAATGCAAAGGCTGATCAGAGCCAAGATGATCCAAACCGGCAGCAATATCAGTTTTTCAATTAATTTTAATATTATCATGATTTCTCCTTTCCTCCATCAGGCAAACTGGGGCATATCGTGATTTACCTCAGCCTGATAATAACCATCAATCGTAGTAGGCGCATTAAATAATGCAGCCAGCATATACTTCTTAATATTCTTGACTTTTGAAGTATTCTTTTTCAGACACTCTATCACATACTCGATGTGTGAATATTTAAGTTTCAGAAATTTACTTTTCACAAGCTGAACCGGATACCAGTTACTGGCAATCAGTATTTCTTCATTCTGACACAATACTGTCTCCAGTATCAGCTCATAGATCCCCTGGATCAACTCCTGCTCAAAAGGATGGGTGATCAGAAGATTATCATAGTCAATATTCTCTTTGATCAGGCTTCCGTACGCCTGCATAGTTGTCATCTCTTCTGTGGATCGCATCTGAGACGATCCGATTAGATCTGATTCAGTATCATTCTCTTTATTATAACTTAAATTATTATAAATAGAGTTTGTTTTGCAAACTTCTTGAAGTTTATTTTCGGGACTTCTTGAAGTTTGATTTTGGGACTTCTTGAAGTTTATTTTACAAACTTCTGTGTCATCCCCTTTTTCATCAGCAGTTTGTATTTCAAACTTCTGTGAAATTCCCGGCAAATCCTCCTGAACCGCGCTCTTCTTATCCGGTATCACGAATGATTTAACATAGATAATATTTGTTTTTCCAAATCCCTGTCTTTTCTTTTCAATCAGTCCAATCCCATTTTCCTGATCCAACTCTTGCAGAGACTTAACTGCTTTATTCTTTCCACAGTTCAGTAATTCCATGATATCTTCAATGGAAAAATAGATATAAGCCCTGTTCTGCTCGTCAAACCATTGATTCTTAATAGATAAGGACATTCTGTCCAGCATCAGACCATAAAGTATCTTAGCATCACTGGAAAGATTCTTAAAATAATCGTTCTGAAACAGAGCCTTTGGTATTCTGTAAAAACTATACTGATCGGCCTGCGTGCCGTAAAAATAATCAAATGATACTTTTTGTTCCATACACATCCTCCTCTCATCTGTATTTTGTGAAGTTTGATTTTGGTACTTCTGGCCTTTATCATCACAATTTCTTTTATCAGCATTCTTACTCTGTCTGCAATTCTTTCTTCCATTCTTCCAACAGAGAAACAATTATCTCTTCCATCTGCTCCTGCGTATAATCCGGAGGAAAATAATTATTCAGTTTTTTCTCCGGCAGTGTGACCTTACGTACTTTTCTTTTTGGAGCAAGGCAATTATTAAATATGGAGATCATATAATTGTGACCTACATTTTCATCTTCCAGCCGTTTCCTTAAGACAGCGATCTGATTTGGTTTTATAAACCCATTGTCTTTGATATATTCATAAATCCATTTCTGCATTTCCTTATCAATATAAGAAATATCTACAGCTACCGTAAACTGAAGTTTCTTATTATCGACCATATCAAGCAATTCAGGGATGAGTTCCGTAAGACGAATGTATCGCTGTATCTGTTTTGAACTTTCACCCACCTGTTCGGATAAAATATCTCTTGAGACCGCTCCGTATAAATTCTGGTCATTTTGACCAGAATTATTTTTAGAGGGTCTGCCGGCCTGCCTTTTCATTGCGTTTAATTTCATCTTATAGGCAAAAGCTTTCTCACTCGGCAGAAGCTCTTCTCTTTGAATGTTGGCATCAACCATAGCGATTACAGCTTCATCATCTGTCATATCCCTTACAATCGCCGGAACTGTAGAAAGTCCTGCTTTACGTGCCGCATACATTCTCCGATGACCGGATATCATTTCATACTGATTTTCTCCCGCCGGTCTGAGCAATACAGGGGTAATAACTCCGCTCTCTATTACACTATTGATTAGCTCTTCCATCTTGTCATCTGCTATTACCTTAAAGGGATGACCTTTAAATGGACTGATCGATTTTATCTCAATTTCCATTGCAGACTCTTCATTAACAACACCCAGCAATTCATCAATGCTTGTCAGCTTTATCTTTTCTCCGCTCCTGCTATTTTTCATATTCCAGCACCTCCTGTGTCAGATTTCGGTAAGCCTCTGCAACCTTGCTTTTCGGACAGTGGGAATAGATACTGACTCCCTCCGCACTTGTCTCTGCTGCTTTTACCGACATAGGAATTGAAGTTTCAAATATTGCAATCCGTGAACCGTAGGTTTTACGCAGCTTCGCCGTGATATCTTTTGCATAATTGGTCCGGTAATCCACCATAGTAAGAAGAATCCCCTGAATCTCAAGTCCTCGGTTCAATCTCTTTTTGACCATCAATATTGTCTTAATCAGCTGCTGAAGCCCTTTTACCGGCAGATATGCTGCCTGAACAGGAATAAGAACTGAATCCGCAGCAACTAAAGCATTGATTGTCATCATCCCAAGACTCGGCATACAATCAATTAAAATGTAGTCGTATCTTTCTCTCATCATATCGATATAATCCTTCAGGATCAGTTCTCTGCTCATTACATTGCCCATAACAACTTCTAATGCTGAAAGTTCAATATTCCCAGGCATAATATCGATATCTTCCTCATGATGAAGAATGCCTCCAGCGGGGTTGACTTCTTCCTCGTTGATCACTGCTGTTAATACATTTGCCAGTGTAATCGGAATCTCATCAGGTTCCACATATCCAAGGCTGGCTGTGAGGCTCCCCTGGGGATCTGTATCAACAAGCAGCACCCTTTTCCCTTCTCTTGCAAGTCCAATTCCTAAATTTACCGCTGTTGTTGTTTTAGCGACTCCACCCTTCTGATTTGCTACCGCAATAACTCTTCCCATTCTTCAGTCCCCCTTTTCACATGATTTCTCAGATATTCTTCAAAAATGCTTCGCCGGATCAATACCTTTTTTCCAATCTTATAAACAGATCCCGATATATGAGACAGCCTGACAATTGGTTTATAACCCAATCCGTAGTAGTCCATTGCCTGCTGATAACTGACAAATTCCCTCTGCAGGAATGCCAGATCCTCATCATCGATCAGATGTGAAAACATCCATACTTTACTGTGCATACTTATCCTCCTCTTCTTCCATAGGAAAAGCATCTTTTGTTTCATGAAATCTTTCAAGGTATTCATCAAATATATCTCGATTAATCAATACGATTCCATCCATTCTGTAAATTGCTCCTGCCTCATTAGCTAACTCCATTAATTTCTTATGAGACAGACTGTATACAATCTCTGCCTGCTGATACCGAAGGAATTTTCTTCTAAGCCTCCGGGCCGCCTCCATAACTTCACTGCGTTTCTGCTCATTATAGTACATATCTTCTGTTCTCATAAAACAGTCTCCCTTCTTAAATGCGGCCACTACTGCTGTTTATACGTGAGGAATAAAAAAAGAGCACTCTTTGAAATTTTTTCTTTCAAAAAGTGCTCAAATCATCGGTTTTCCGATATGATTCGCAGATAACAACTCTTCACCACGCTTCGTGATACTTCGTGGTTATTTCGAAAATTGTTGTCAAATTGTTGTCAAAATGAATTTTTGCTGTCAAATCTGAAGGTCATTTCTTATCCTTAGTAGAGCTTCGCTCCTGCCGGAATACTGTCATCCAGCATCAGCAGATTCAGTCCTTCGTGTCCATCGTACTCGTACACCGCACTGATCAGCATACCCTCGGAGTCGATACCCATCATCTTCCTCGGCGGCAGATTTGTAATTGCCACACAGGTCTTTCCGACCAGCTCTTCCGGCTCGTAATACTCGTGAATTCCGCTTAAAATCGTGCGTTTCCGGTCTGTTCCGTCGTTCAGCGTGAACTTCAGGAGCTTCTTACTCTTCGGAACTGCCTCGCATGCCTCTACCTTTACAACCCGGAAATCGGACTTGCTGAAAGTGTCAAAATCAACGGCATCCTCGAACAATGGCTCGACTTTCACCTTGGAAAGATCAATCTTCACAGCCGGCTCGGACTCCTCTTTCTTGTCCGATTTCTTGCCCTCGGCTCCGCCGATGCTCTTCATTGTGGGGAATAACAGCACGTCACGGATAGCCGCGCTGTCTGTCAGCAGCATACACATCCGGTCGATGCCAAAACCGATTCCGCCTGTGGGCGGCATCCCAATCTCCAGGGCGTTGAGGAAATCTTCGTCTGTGGTGTTGGCTTCCTCGTCTCCCTGGGCCAGCAGTTCTTCCTGCGCCTTAAAGCGCTCTCTCTGATCGATAGGATCGTTCAGCTCAGAGTAAGCATTGGCCATCTCCCATCCGTTCATGAAGAACTCGAAACGCTCTACATATTCCGGGTCCTCTGGTTTCTTCTTGGTAAGCGGAGATATCTCGATCGGATGATCCATTACAAATGTAGGCTGGATCAAATGTTCCTCTACATATTCTTCAAAGAATTTGCTCAGGATATCGCCTTTTTTGTGGCGCTCTTCGTACTCGATCTTATGCTCGTCCGCCAGTTTCTTTGCGTCTTCTGTCGTTTTTACTTCATTCCAGTCGATGCCTGTATATTTTTTCACCGCTTCAACCATGGTGATCCGCTCAAAAGGCTTGCCCAGATCCATTTCTACGCCATTATAGCTGATGGTAGTGGTTCCCAGAACTTCCTGAGCCACATGGCGGTACAGATTTTCCGTCAGATCCATCATGCCGTGGTAATCGGTATATGCCTGATACAGCTCCATCAGGGTAAATTCAGGATTATGTCTGGTATCCAGCCCCTCATTACGGAATACCCGGCCGATTTCGTATACTTTCTCCAGCCCGCCTACGATCAGACGTTTCAGATATAATTCCAGAGAAATCCGCAGTTTAAAGTCCTCTCCCAGAGCATTAAAATGTGTCTCAAACGGACGCGCGGCAGCGCCTCCCGCATTGCTGACCAGCATAGGAGTCTCCACTTCCAGGAACCCTTCTCCGTCCAGATATCTCCGGATCGCGCTGATGATACGGGAACGTTTGATGAATGTATCTCTGGCTTCTGGATTCATGATCAGGTCTACATACCTCTGACGGTAACGCATATCCGTATTGGTCAGACCATGATATTTTTCCGGAAGGATCTGCAGGCTTTTGGATAAAAGAGTGATCTTTGAGGCATGGATGGATATCTCCCCTGTCTTTGTCTTAAAGACTTCGCCTTCCAGCCCGATGATATCACCGATATCCAACTTTTTAAAATCTTTATAAACATCTTCTCCAACGCTGTCTCTTGCCACGTAAGACTGGATATTGCCTGTCTGATCCAGGATATTACAGAAGGAAGCTTTGCCCATCACTCGTTTCTGCATAACACGGCCCGCCAATGACACGTGCTTGCCTTCCATTTCTTCATAATTCTCTTTTACATCTGCCGCATGGCAGGTTACGTCGTAACTGGTGATAAGAAACGGATTTTTCCCATTTTCCTGTAAATCTGCCAGTTTCTCCCGGCGCACTTTCCTTAACTGATTTAAATCTGGTTCCTGTGCTTTCTTCTGCTGTTCGCCCACGTTTTTCTCTCCTTCCTAGGTGAATGAACCCCTCATGCTGCTGAGGGGTCTTTTGTCATTCTTCATTTGCGGTTTGTTCACATTACATGGAACGGCTGATCTCCAGGACTTTGTACTGCATTGTCCCGGCCTGGGTCTCTACGTCTACTACATCGCCTGCCATTTTACCCATCAGCGCCTGGCCTACTGGAGATTCATTGGAGATCTTGCCTTCCAGACTATTTGCCTCTGTTGAGCCGACAATCTTAAACTCCATATCCTCTTCAAAGGTCACGTCATGTACTTTTACCGTACATCCTACATTAATTTTATCAAAATCAACTTCGTCTTCTACAACAACTTCCGCGTTTTTCAGAATTCCTTCCAGTTCCTCGATCCGGGCTTCAATATCCCGCTGCTCGTCTTTTGCCGCATCGTACTCAGCGTTTTCCGACAGGTCGCCCTGCTCTCTTGCTTCTTTGATCTTGCCGGCAACTTCCTTTCTCTTTACTACCTTCAGGTTCTCCAGCTCATCCTCCAGCGCTTTCAGTCCTGCATAAGTAAGTAATCTCTTTTTCGTTTCCATGTGTCCTGCTTCCTTTCTTTTTCTACTTTCTCATAATCCATTTGGCCCTCATTTTTGGCCATTTTTATGAAATATTTTCGTAAAATAAAGGCACTTTCATAATTTCATTATTATACATAAAGGCCCCTCCAATGTCAATATATTTTTGCCCTTAGTTCCGCCTTATTGCCCTATAAAATCAGCCTTACGGCGTCTCTTTCATGTACTGATTCAGTATATGTAAGACAAGGAGGTTTTATTATCTTGTCAGTGGATTTTTTCAGACAAGAGCTCTTTCAATTCCTCATAGGATTCCGTCCGGTTAATGGCCTCCCTGAGCTTAGCGGAACCTGGCAGCCCTTTCGTATACCAGGACACGTGCTTGCGCATTTCCCGGATTCCCAGATATTCTCCCTTATATTGAATCTGAAGCCTTGCGTGGCGGAGCATCATTTTCCGGATCTCATCCAGTCCCGGCCTCTCTGGCATTTTCCCTGTTCTTTCATATTCTGCCAGTTCTGAAAAGATCCAGGGATTGCCCTGGGCGCCCCGGCCGACCATAACCCCGTCGCAGCCGGTCTGGCGCCGCATCTCTAAAGCAGCTTCCCCAGAAGTAACGTCGCCGTTGCCAATGACCGGAATTGATACCGCCTCTTTCACTCTCGCAATGATCTCCCAGTCTGCTTTTCCAGAATAATATTGCTCTCTGGTCCTTCCATGCACAGCCACTGCGGCAGCTCCCGCATCCTCAATGATCTTGGCGATCTCAACCGCATTGACATGCTGGTCGTCAAATCCCTTGCGGATCTTGACTGTCACCGGTTTATCAATAGCCTGCACCAGCGTTTTCACGATTTGATGGACCAGTTTAGGCTGGTTCATAAGCGCGGAACCTTCCCCATTTTTAACAATCTTGGGTACGGGGCAGCCCATATTAATGTCCAGGATTTGAAAAGGCAGATGTTCGATCTGCCTTGCCGCCTCGCAGATCACATCCGGTTCCGATCCAAAAAGCTGCAGAGAAACCGGGAATTCCTCCGGATGGATCTCAAGCAGCAGCTTTGTATTCCTATTTTTATAGATCAACGCCTTGGCGCTGATCATCTCCATACATAAAAGACCCGCTCCCTGCTCCCTGCACAGCAGCCGGAACGGCAGATCCGTAACCCCCGCCATCGGAGCAAGGATATACGGGTTCTTCAACTTTACATTTCCGATGTTCAATTTGGTACACCCCTTCTTCCAATTTGGTACACCCTAAACGTTAATTTGGGACGTAGCCCTTTTGCATTTTACTACGTCCCCGGTTAAATATTTAACGTTTATTCTTCTCATATATCATCCGAAGCCCCTTCAGTGTCAGCTGCGAATCATATACGTCGATAATGTCTGTCTCTTTGGCGATCATTTTCCCAAGTCCTCCGCTGGCTATGACTTTAGCGTCTGTATACCCGGAGGCTTCTTTCATTTTTCGGACGATATATTCTGTCTGTCCTACCTGTCCGAATATGAGGCCTGCCTGCATGCCGGATACCGTTTCTTTTGCCAAGATAGTATCTGGAGTCTTTATCTCAATAGCCGGAAGCATTGCTGCTTTCCCCCACATAGCCTCAGCGGAAGTACGGATTCCCGGCGCTGTCACTGCCGCTTCGAAGGTTCCTTTTGGGCCTACCAGATCGTAAGTGGTAGCCGTTCCAAAATCAATCACGATCACCGGGCCTCCATGAAGCGTATAAGCCGCCACCGCATCTACGATCCGGTCCGATCCAACCTGTCTTGGATTCTCCATCTGAATACTGATTCCCGTCTTGATCCCGGCTGATACTACGATCGGTTTGATCCCAAAATATTTGATCAGCGCGCTTCCCAGTGAATGCATGATATCCGGCACCACGGACGCCACGATCACCGCGTTGATATCCGCGCTGGAAATACCATGGCGCTCTACCAGTTCCCTTAATGTAATCCCATATTCATCTGAGGTCCTTGGCAGTTTTGTCGTCATGCGGAATGTTCCAAGAAGCTCTTCCTCTCGAAAAATTCCCAGCGTAATATTCGTATTTCCCACATCGATCACTAACAGCATCTATTCTATCTCCTCTCCTAGGAAAAACACCCTGTAATATAATTGCAGCGCCTGCAAAAGTTCTTGTTTCTCCTGCTGGAGCTGTTTGATCTTCAGTCCGCTTCCGATCTCATCGAACATAGGATCCCCTTCCTGACAGGTCACTTCAAAGCATAATTCCCCGTTTTCTTCATAGACCAATGTCAAAATTCCGCCCACATCATGTACGTATAAAACGCACATGATCTTAAGCTCGTCTTTGATGCTGTCCGGAAGTCCTGCGAAATCTGGATTTAGATAATACTTTTCTTCGTAAGAATTGGCGCCGCACAGCACAACTTTATCTTCATACATTCTCTTTCCTCCCCGTTTTGCGCGCACAAGCCCTTCAGATCCCGGGAATGTTCCTGGATCTGTCAGCCAGGTTCTGTGCTTTATACATATCCGTAGACGCCCCTGACAGAAACCTCTCCAGAGAAAATCTCTCTGATCTCTCCGTCTGAAGTTTCCACTACCAGCTCGCCCCGCTCATTGATCCCCCGCGCGTGAGCAGTATAAGCTTCTTTTGGATCCAGCACTTTTATATCCTGGTCCCGGTTGATCAGCCTTTGGTTGTAATCCTCCTGAAGCCTCGACAAATCCTCAGTTTCTATAAAAATCTCGTAATTTTTCTCAAATCTTTCCAGGATCCGCGCAACTATTTCTCCGCGATCCATATCGATCCCGGCCTCATTTTTCAGAGATGCGGCAGTCTCCTGAATCTCCTCCGGAAATTCTGCCTGATTCACGTTGATTCCAATCCCGATCACCACATAGTGGATATAATCCACTTCCGCATTCATTTCTGTCAAGATGCCGCAGATCTTTTTCCCATTTACCACCAGATCGTTGGGCCATTTGATCGCAGGCTGAATACCGCAGGCCTGCTGGATTCCCTCCGCCGCGCTCAATGCCATAACCAGCGTCAGCATAGAAGCCTTGGCCGGAGAAAACTCTGGCCGCAGCAGCAGCGTCATATAGACATTCTCCCCGGCTGGGGATTCCCATCCTCTGCCTCTGCGTCCTCTTCCCGCGGTCTGCCGGTCTGCCACAAACAGTGTCCCATGAGGACTGCCCTGTTCTCCGGCTGTTTTGGCCTGAAGATTTGTAGAGTCCGTCTGGGGAAAATATACCACCTTTTTCCCAGCCCAGTCCGTCTGTATCCGGCTTTCTAATTCTGCCTGGTATAAGACATCCGGGGCCTTCACCAGCCGGTAGCCCTTATTGCGGACCGCTTCGATCACATAACCTTCTTCTTTCAACTGCTCTATGACCTTCCACACCGCAGTCCTGGAAACCTGGAACCGGCTGCATAGCTGCTGCCCAGAGAGAAAACCGTCCGTTTCTCTTAACAAACGTAAAATCTCTGATTTCATCTGCGCTTATTCATTTCCCAGTGTAGCAACCATGACTGCCTTAATGGTATGGAGACGGTTTTCCGCCTCGTCAAATACTACGCTGGCCTCACTCTCAAATACATCCTCCGTTACTTCTTTTCCCTTTACCGCCGGCAGACAGTGCATGAAAATCGTCTCTTTCTTGCCTGTCTTATCCATCAATTCCTGATTGATCTGATACGGCTGGAGCATAGCGATCCGTTCCGCCGCCTTATCCTCTTCGCCCATAGACGCCCAAACGTCCGTGTAGAGCACATCCGCTCCCTCCACTGCATTGACGTCGTCTGTCACCGTAATGGATGAACCGGATTCTTCCGCGTATCCCTGGCACAGAGCGATCAATTCTTTCGTCGGCCACAGAGATTCCGGCGCTATGATCGCGAAATTTACCCCAACTTTCGAGCAGCCGATCATCAGGCTGTTCGCCATATTGTTGCGGCCGTCTCCCAAATAGACAAAATTAAGCCCTTTTAAATATCCAAAATGTTCTTTCATCGTCAAAAGGTCCGCCAGAATCTGTGTTGGATGATACTCATCCGTCAGTCCGTTCCATACCGGTACGCCGCTGTATTTGGCAAGGGCCTCCACATGTTCCTGTTTAAAGCCTCTAAACTCGATGCCGTCAAACATTCTTCCCAGCACCCTGGCTGTGTCTTCGATGCTTTCCTTATGTCCAAGCTGGATCTCATTTCCGGCAAGATATGTAGGATTGCCGCCTTCGTCCGCCGCTCCTACCGTAAAAGCGCACCTGGTCCTGGTAGAAGGTTTCTCAAAAATCAACGCAATGTTTTTCCCTTTTAAGCTGTCTCCCGTGATCCCCTGCTTTTTCTTTTCCTTCAGTTCTGCCGCCAGATCGATCAAATACAAGATTTCCTCTGGTGTAAAATCTTTCAATGTAAGAAAACTTCTTCCCTTTAAATTCATCTGTCTTTCCTTTCTCCTCCAGTTTACAGTACCTTTAAAATGACATAAACGTGGGCGCCGTTTCATGCGCCCACGGATATTTTCTCGAATATACGATGGTCTCGTCAGACTTCTATTGTTTCTTTGCTTTTTCGTCGTCGCTTCCGATCTCTACCACAGATTTTACCAGGCCGGCGATATTCTGGATCTCTGACGGGATAATAATCTTCGTTGCCTTTCCATCCGCGGCTTTTTCAAATGCCTCCAGACTCTTGATCGTAAGTACCGCTTCATCAGCGCCTGCTTCTTTCAGGAAACGGATACCATCCGCATTCGCCTGCTGTACCTTCATGATAGCCTCCGCCTGACCTTCAGCCTCACGGATCATGGCCTCTTTCTGAGCCTCTGCCCGGAGAATCGCCGCCTGCTTTTCTGCTTCCGCGTCCAAAACAGTGGACTCCTTCTTTCCTTCCGCTACCAGGATCGTGGACTTTTTCTCACCTTCTGCCCGCAGGATCGCTTCACGCCGCTCCCGCTCTGCCTTCATCTGTTTCTCCATTGCATCCTGGATCGCCGCCGGCGGGATGATGTTCTTAAGTTCCACACGATTCACTTTGATTCCCCAGGGATCCGTCGCCACATCCAGCGCCGCCCGCATCTGTGTGTTGATCGTCTCTCTGGATGTCAAAGTCTGGTCCAGTTCCAGATCGCCAATAATATTTCGCAGTGTAGTAGCCGTCAGATTCTCGATCGCCATGATCGGATTTGCCACACCATAGCAGAACATTTTAGGATCTGTGATCTGATAGAACACCACTGTGTCAATCCGCATAGTAACATTATCTTTCGTGATCACCGGCTGAGGAGCGAAATCCACTACCTGCTCTTTCAGATCTACTCTTCTGGCAACCCGATCAATAATGGGCCATTTGAAATGGACGCCGGTTCCCCAAGTAGCCTGATAAGCTCCTAATCGTTCCACCACCAGCGCCTGCGCCTGATGGACGAATTTTACACACGAAATCAGGATCAACACGATAATGACCAAGATAATAATTCCTAATATACTGAGTATCATTTTTTCTCCTCCCTCTCTCTCACAATCAGTTTCACTCCCTGGATTCCATCAATCACCACAACTGTATTTTTCGCGATCAGCCCATCCGGTTCATCCGTCTTAGCCGACCACTCTTGCCCGTTCACCTCCACAAGGCCGGTAGATTTTAGAGTGTTCACTTCTTCCAGTACCAGTCCCTGCTGGCCGATCAGGCTTTCCGCATTGGTCTTTTGTCTGTCCTTGTTAAAATACTTGACAGCAATCGGCCTTGTGAGCGCCAGCAGAATAATCGACACCACCAGGAACACACCAATCTGCGCGGCCGTTCCAAGCCCGAAAATCCCTGCCAGAAACGCCGCCAGCGCGCCAAAGGCAAACCAGATCGTCGTCAGACCCATTGTAATGATCTCAATGATCAGCAGTATTACAAAGATTGCCAGCCAATATACCGTTTGCATAGTCAGCCCTCTTTTCCGCAATTAGTATTCCTTATCCATTATCTTACTATACTTCCCGCCATAAAGCAATTTTTTTCAAAAAGGGACAGGGCATTTTTAATTCGGGCCGGGGGATTTTTAAAAATCCCCCGGCCCCACCCGACGCTGCCGGCTTGCTTCAAACATTAATACCGCCGCGGCCACAGCGGCATTCAGGGATTCCACCTGTCCCCGCATCGGAATCCGTATCCAACAATCTGCAGCGGCAGCAACTTCTTCTCTCAGTCCATTTCCCTCATTTCCGATCAGAAATGCGCATGGAACGGTAAAGTCTTCCTGGTCGTAGCTGTTCTGCCCTTCTAAATGCGCCGCATACGCGCAGATGCCTTTTTGCTTCATCTCTTTTAAAGCGCCTGGCAGATCCCTCACACGACAGAACGGCATCCGGTAGACCGACCCCATAGTGGAACGAATTGTTTTGGGATTGTAAATGTCCACGCAGTCACTGCTCAAAACTACTCCAGTTACCCCAGCGCCTTCTCCAGTCCGTAGGACTGTCCCCAGATTTCCCGGATCCTGCAGGCTATCCAGCACAAGAATCAGCGGACATTCTCCTCCCGTCACTTTATCCAGAGACGCCTCCTGTCTCTCGACCACCGCCAAGATCCCTTGAGGCGTCTGTGTATCCGACACATGGGAAAACACATGATCCGCCAAAATCTCCACTGGGATTCTCCATTCCTTCAACTCTTCTATGACACCGGCCTCTTTCTTTAAAAACCCTTCCGACAGGTAAACCTCCCGCACCCGTTTTTTCGGCGCCTCATGGAACATCCGCGGTCCTTCTGTCAAAAATACGTTTTCCTGATCCCGCAGCCTTCGTTTTTTCATCAGACCAACAAGCCGCTTTACCTTAGCGTTTGCTGTACTAGTTATCATGATCCAACTTATTCCTTTCGTATTTGGCAAATTTCTCCAGATCAGAGTTCGCCCCCACCAGGATCAGTATCATATCGCGCTTTAAAGGCTTCTTGGGCTCCGGATTTACTTCTACATCATCATTTTCTCGAATTCCGATCACATTTACTCCGTGATTCTTCCTGACGTCCAGCGCTTCCAAAGATTTTCCTATCCAGGCATCTGGAAGCGCCACCTCCATCACACTGTATTCCGGTGAAAGAGCGATCCAATCGGCGAAATTTGCCGAAACCATACTCCTAGCCACCCGGCTTCCCGCTTCCTTTTCCGGGAAAATCACCGAATCTGCCCCTATTTTTCTAAGAACCGTGGCATGAAGATCATTCTTAGCCTTTGCTAGGACATAAGGGACTCCTTCATCTTTTGACACCAGGGTTGCCATAATGCTTGCCTCCATATTATCCGCAATAGCGACAACCACCCCATCCAGGTTTCTCGCCCCCAAAGACCGGATCACTTCTGGGTCTTCAATATCAGCTTTCATCGCATAAGACACATATTTCGAAATCTCTTCGATTCGTTCCATGTGATTATCCACCGCGATCACTTCACATCCAAGCCCCTGCAGTGTAATGGCGACACTCTCGCCAAAGCTCCCAAGTCCAAATACCGCATACTGTTTCTTCATCTCATATCCTCCATTAACCAACCATCACTCTTTCGCCAGGCAGTTCCCTCAGCCTGGCTTTCGGATCCGTTTTCCCCGCAAACACCAGCGCTAATGTAATAGGTCCGATCCGCCCTGTGTACATCAAAAGCATTAAGACTACTTGGCTTGCTCTTTCAAGATGCGGCGTCAGATCCGCCGTCAATCCCACCGTTCCTATGGCTGACGTAGTTTCATATATGATATCGATCAACGCCACACTGTCCGCCTCAAAAACCGCGATCAGCATCGTCCCGCCAATAAAAATCCCAAAAGCCAGGACTGTTACCGCAAATCCTGTCCTGAAATTTTCAAACGTGATCTTCCTGCCAAAACATTCGATGTCCTTTCCGCCGCGCACAACCGCCAAACAGCTCAGCAGAAGCATCGCTATGGTCGTTGTCTTGATTCCGCCCGCCGTTCCCGCCGGAGAGCCTCCGATAAACATCAAGATACTGCAGAAAAGTTTTGTTTCATCATAGAGTTCCCCCTGGGGCATTGTAAAAAATCCAGCCGTCCTGGTAGTCACTGACTGAAAGGCTGAAGCCAGCAGCTTTTCGCCTGTCGACATTCCACCCATAGTCTGCGGATTCCTGTATTCCATCAGAAAGATCACTACGGTTCCTACAACCAGAAGGACTGCCGTCATAAGGATCACCAGTTTAGAATGTAATTTCAAACCCGCGATCCCTGCTCCCACCGTTTTCCGGCGTTTCCGCAGCCGCCGGAAATTATCCAGCACATCAAACCAGACCACGAACCCAAGGCCGCCCAAAACGATCAGCGCCATTGTCGTCAGATTGACCAGCGGATTCGCCGAATAGACAGATAGGCTGGTGCTTCCCAACACATCGATCCCTGCGTTGCAAAACGCTGAAACCGCATGAAAAATAGAATACCCCAGCCCTTTGATCCATCCGTATTCCGGCACAAACTGAAATGCGTAGAAAAGCGCGCCCGCTCCTTCCACCAGGAAGACGCCCACGATCACTCTGCGAAGCATCCCTACGATTCCGCCCAGCCGGTCCATATTATAAGCTTCTTGGATAACGATCCGCTCTTTTACTGTAATCCGTTTCCTAAGCAGGAAGAAAAAAGAAGCGATACACGCCACCACTCCCAGGCCTCCCACTTGGATCAGCAGCAGCAGAACGATTTTCCCAAATAAAGTAAATTGCACCTGCGGTGTTATGGTAACAAGTCCCGTCACACATACCGCCGATGTAGATGTAAACAACGCATCGATAAACGCGATAGGCTGCTGATTGCTGATCGGAAGCCACAAAAGAACCCCGCCCAAGAGAATCACTCCCAGGAATCCCGCCGCCAGAATCCGCATCGTATTCCACCGAACGCTTTTACGTCTATATTTCATTTCCCCCTCCTCCTTTTGCCAAATTTTGGAAATTTCCCGCCCATCTGGAATCTATACTTTAAATCGGTATCCGACTCCCCAGATCGTCTCTATATACTGGGGATTTGAGGTATCCACTTCAATTTTTTCCCGAATCTTTTTAATGTGTACCGTGACAGTGGCAATATCCCCGATGGATTCCATATCCCAGATCTCCCGGAACAATTCCTCCTTAGTATACACATGATTGGGATGACTTGCAAGAAAAGTAAGCAGATCAAATTCTTTTGTAGTAAATGTTTTTTCCTGGCTGTTTACCCAAACTCTTCTTGCGGTAGTATCAATCTTAAGTCCTCGGATCTCGATGACCTTATTCTTGGGTACCGCGCTCTCCGTCAGCCGGTCGTATCTGGCCATATGCGCTTTCACTCTGGCCACAAGCTCACTGGGACTGAAAGGCTTTGTCATATAATCATCTGCTCCAAGGCCAAGCCCCCGAATCTTGTCAATGTCATCCTTTTTCGCTGATACTAGAATGATCGGCGTATTCTTTACATCCCGAATCTGCCGGCAGATATCGAACCCATCAATACCCGGAAGCATGAGATCCAGAATATACAGATCATATTCCTCTTCCAACGCTTTTCTAAGTCCCGTCTCCCCGTCATTCGCGACTTCTACCTGAAATCCGCTCAGCTCCAGATAGTCTTTTTCCAAATCCGCAATACTTTCTTCATCTTCTACGATCAATATCCTACTCATGAATCGGTACCTCCTGATATTTTCTAAGTACAAAATACATGGTCGTCCCCGTATTTTCACGGCTGGTCGCCCAAATCTTTCCCCCGTGCTCTTCAATAATCTTCTTTACGATCGAAAGCCCGATCCCGCTTCCGCCTTTTGAAGAATTTCGAGAAGCATCCGTACGGTAAAAGCGGTCGAAAATATTGGGCAGATCTTTGGCCGCGATCCCTTTGCCATTATCCTCCAGTTCTACCTGGATGAAATCTCCCACGTCTTTGATCCGCAGGTTGATCTTCGCTTTTTCTTTATCCATATATTTCAATGAATTATTAACAATATTGTGGATGACCCGCTTCATCTGTTCCGCGTCCGCGATGACCCGCACATCCGGCGTCACATAATTAAAATATCCAAACTCTACGTTTTTGGACTCCAGTTCAATCGAAAGATCCTCCGCACAGTCGTTGAAATATTCATTGACAGACAAAATATTAAAGTTATAGGGGATTCTGTTGGTATCAATCTTGGAATACAGTGTTAATTCATTGATCAAAAGATCCATCTCGCTGGCCTTGTTGTAGATGGTCCGGATATATTTTTCCATTTTCTCCGGCGTGTCCGCCACCCCGTCCATAATCCCTTCCGCGTATCCTTTGATCGTTGTCACCGGAGTCTTCAGATCATGAGAGATGTTGCTGATCAGTTCTTTATTTTCCCGGTCAAACACTACCTTCTCTTCCGCGCTGTCCTTCAGTCTCCTGCGCATATCCTCCATATCCCGGCACAACTGGCCAAGCTCATCATCTCCCTGAGCCTTCAGCTCAAAGTCCAGGTTTCCTTCTTTGATATTCTTGGCCGCCACCTGCATCCGCTTCAGCGGCAATTTTACGCTCCGGTAGATCCAGAACATCAGCACCGAGGCGGTCAGCACCAGGATCAAGACCACCCCAAGCAATGTATCCAGAAACAATTCTTCCACTTCCGGGATCACATCGCTTACGTCTGACACAATAAAGGCGCTGCCTTCTTCATTATCAGAATATAGAAAATCAATCTGTTTCACCAGTGAATGAGCCTCTCCCCCAAGATAAATCCCATTTTCCGAGCTTGTATCCGCATCCTGGTATTCTGGAAGCTGACAGATCACTGGATCTGCCTTTTCCCGGTCTGTCCCGATATAAATAAGTGTATTCCCTTTGCGCACCAGCAGATAGGAGTTTTTCTTCTCAAGATTATCGTTAAAATCTTCCAAATACGTGGCGTCTTCCAAGTCATCTGGATTTTTCTCTATGGCCGCCTCCAGATTATGATAGGATCTTTCCGTCAATCTGGATAATACCTGCATAGAGTTCGATAAGGTTTCCACTGTTGTATTTTCAATTCCATAAGTCTTCTCGATTGCCCCCATCTGATAGCGTGAAAACGCGAAAAACATGAGCAGCGTCAGACAAATGGGCAGCAAGATCACCGTCAAAAAAGCGATAAACAGTCTTGTCCTCAGTTTCATGCGACTTTCCTCCGAAAGTAAGTATAGCATGAATATGGGCGCTTCACACCAAAGCGCCCATAAACTTTTATAAAAATTTTATAAATACTTCTTCAGCAATTCTGCCTTATCAGTCTTCTCCCAGGGAAGGTCCAGATCTGTACGTCCAAAATGTCCGTATGCGGCAGTCTGCTTATAGATCGGACGACGCAGATCCAGCATCTTGATAATGCCAGCCGGTCTCAGGTCGAAGTTCTCCCGGATGATCTCTACCAGCTTTTCATCGGAGATCCTGCCCGTCCCAACAGTATCTGCCATAATCGAGGTTGGATGCGCCACACCGATCGCATAGGACAGCTGTATCTCACATTTCCTGGCAAGTCCTGCCGCCACAATATTTTTCGCCACATACCGGGCTGCGTAAGCCGCGGATCGGTCTACCTTCGTACAGTCTTTTCCAGAAAACGCGCCGCCGCCGTGCCGCGCCATTCCGCCATATGTATCCACAATAAGCTTCCGGCCAGTAAGACCGCTGTCTCCGTGAGGTCCGCCAATCACGAAGCGCCCCGTAGGATTAATGAAATATCTGGTCTTTTCATCCGTCATATCTGCCGGGATCACAGGGTCAAACACGTATTTCTTGATATCCTGGTGAATCTGCTCTTGGGACACCCCCGGATCATGCTGCGTAGAAAGGACTACCGTATCTACTCTTGCCGGCGCTCCATTTTCATCAT
This sequence comes from uncultured Mordavella sp., assembly GCA_902406105.1. Lineage (GTDB taxonomy): Bacteria > Bacillota > Clostridia > Lachnospirales > Lachnospiraceae > Massilistercora. The sequence continues at coordinate 2,099 of CABPCP010000029.1, read as the reverse complement.
ACTCGATCGTCACCTGGGTCTTCCCATCTGGCCGCAGATAAGGCAGCGTTCCATTTTTCCTGACTTCCGCCAGCTTTCTGGCCAGCTTCTGGGCCAAAGCGATCGGATAAGGCATAAACTCCGGCGTCTCATCAGAAGCATACCCAAACATCATCCCCTGGTCTCCGGCCCCAATCGCGTCAATCTCTTCCTCCGACATTTTCTTTTCTTTGGCCTCCAACGCTTTATCCACGCCGAGGGCAATATCCGGAGATTGCTCGTCGATAGCCACGATCACGCCGCAGGTTTCCGCATCAAAGCCAAATTTCCCTCTTGTATAGCCGATTTCACGCACCGTATCCCGCACGATCTTCTGAATGTCCACATAAGCCTGAGTAGTAATTTCTCCCATAACGAGCACCATTCCTGTAGTCGTACAGGTCTCACAGGCCACACGGCTCATAGGATCCTGTTCGATCAGCGCGTCCAGGATCGCATCTGAGATCTGATCGCACATCTTATCCGGATGGCCTTCTGTTACTGATTCCGAAGTAAATAAACGTCTCTCCATTATTCTTCTCCTCACCTTTCTTCTCGCCGCACTCTTTCTCTGCCGAGATCGCAATGATCAAAAAAACAGTCCGCATAAGCGGACTGTTTTATATCACCATAAACAATCCTCTTATTGTTCGATCGCTCGCTCAGGTTGGCACCTTCCCGCTTCGCGGGGGTTGCCGCAGCTTCACAGATCCTTTGTATCTCCACTGCTCTGAATAAGAGAAAGTTTGCTTTATTAAATTTATTATGTACGTATAAGACTGTACACCTTTTTGTGCAAATTGTCAATGGGGCCGGGGGATTTTTAAAAATCCCCCGGCCCCAATTAAAAATACCCTGTCCCTTTTTAAAAATGCCGCGTCCCAAGCAGTCCTGCCGCACATGCGATTCCTGCCGCCAAAAACGACATCTCCAATCCGAGATTATCCAGGACATACGGACATAAGATTGATACGAGTCCATATCCGATCATCACCGCGCCATAATTGATCCCCTGATATTTCAATCCAAAATGATCGGAAACGACTACCGGAAATACGCTGACAACGCCTCCGTAAACCAGACAGACTACGGAAATCAACAGCACAAAGATTCCTCCTTCCGCCCCCATGAGGCCGATCACCGCGGCGGCCGCCGCCACGTACATCCCGCGGATCACTGCTTTTCTTCCTACTTTATCGGACAGCCACGGCATCGCGAACCTGCCGATGATATTCGCGACAGAAGCAATCGTAACCCCAGCCAGCGCCTCTGTATTTGTCAGTCCTCGTTCCATCCCAAGAGATTTCATCAATGGATTGACCAGGACATAGGCCGGCACAGCCAGTGCCATTGTAAGGCTGATCGTATAATAAGTTTTTGTCTTTATCATTTCCCGTGTCGTGTATTGTTTGATCGATATTGTCCGTTCGATTCCTCCATCTCCCGCTGTTTCTTTTATGTTCTGCGGATTTTCCTCAATCCAAAATCCCCCCAGACATAAAACCGCATAGATTGCGGTAGTAGCCAACATTGCGAACCGGTATCCGAAAGATGCCAGCAAGAAATCACAAAACGGATTCATCACAATCCCTGAGATTCCCACAACTCCCACTGTAATCCCAGACACAAGGCCTCGCTTCTCAGGAAACCAGGCAAGAGGCACCGCCGTCAGCATACTAAACGCACATCCAGATCCAAATCCTCCAATCGCTCCATATCCCAGGGAAACCAGCCAGGGCATATTATAGGGTGCGATTCCCGCCAAAAGAAATCCTGCGCACATAAATAGACTTCCCGCCAGAATTGTCTTCTTGGCCCCTATCTTCTGCTGAATCCATCCTCCCGCCATATTTCCAAGCGCAAAAATACCAATAATAATTGTAAACGGCTGGCTGGACGCCGCATCTGATAAATGAAATTCTTCTTTTACATAGGGCTGGAATACCGTCCATATGTAAGGATTCCCATGAACAAAATTCACGACAGATGCGACAAAAAGAATCCAGTACCGATTCTGTTCCCTCCTCCGGCTCATTATAAATCCTCCTTTATATCAATTGGGGCCGGGGGGTTTTTTAAAA
>CABPCP010000028.1 GCA_902406105.1 uncultured Mordavella sp. | reverse complement strand
AACCGATAACCTGCTGATTACAAATCAGCTGCTCTGCCAATTGAGCCACATCGGCCTATCTTTCAAAATGACTCCGACGGGAATCGAACCCGTGTTACCGCCGTGAAAGGGCGATGTCTTAACCTCTTGACCACGGAGCCGGAATAAGGCGCTTAAACGGACAACCATTAAGCGACCGACTACTATCATATCATATGCTTTTTGTTTTTACAAGACTTTTTAGAAAAAAATTTGAACGCTTTATCAGAGTTATTTCATGTTTCAAGACAAACAATATCTTAATTTTTCCCTAATCGCTGTTTCAAATACAGAATGAAATCATCCCATTTCCCCTGCTTAAATCCCGCCTTCCAAATTGGCAGTTCCACACCATTTTTTAACTGAAGGATCAGATACATTTCTATCTCGATCACCGCTTCTATCTCACTATAGGCCACAGTCTTCTCCATATGATCGAAACAATAATGGATCTCATCACCGATCCATATGGTGAGCATTGCCTCATTCCCGTATTTTTCCATGATCTGGCGAATCAATGCTTCCCGCTTTTTGGTCGCGCTGACAGCAAAAACCCCGGCATATATCAGCAGAAGAAGCAGGCCCGCTAATCCGATCACGCCCGCCAGCAGCATAAACTCATTTTTACCGGTCACAAACGCGTAAACCATAGGAACGACCGTCACGATCAAATAGATCACTATCGGAAATCTACGTCGAGCAGCTTTGCGCCTCCACATAGCCAGCAGAATCTCTCGAAGCGTATACTCGTTCATTACAATTTCATTTACAAAACAGTTCTCTTGTTCCTTGCTCATCCTCTTAATTCCTCGCTCATTTCAGATTCCTTTATAAATTCAGGCTGTACTTGCATTATATCACTCAAATACAATTCCGTCATCTAAATATAGAACATCTGCCAAACACAGACTCTTATTTCCTTAAACGACTAATCTCCTTAGAAATCCGATGTCTCGCGATATGCGCCAAGATCATCACCGCTCCGACCAGGACGAACAGCCAGACCGGCCATTTTACCCCCTGGAACGCCAGGATAATGGAGATTCCAAGGAATAGAGAGCTGACCGCTTCTATGAAATCCAGTATCTTTTTATCCTTTTCCTGTAATCTGCTGATCTGTCTGATCCTGTCTGTCTTCATTACATAACCTCCTTTTTCTTTCCAAATATCATCCGCTTTGGTAAAAGAAGGGTCCAGAGTTTGGAATGTCTGCTTCTCTTCACGAATCTTTCTGCAGATTTCTTCAGCCGTCTCTATATTTTCTTTATCCCTTTGGAGTTTCTCCATGTGCCGGTCCATCAGACACTCTAATGAGATCCGCTCTTCTTTTAAGCGCCTGATATCCTCCACAGAAACGTCAATGCTTCTTAGAAACCGGATCTTCTTTAACAGTTCCACATCTTCATCTGAATACATCCGGTAATTATTAGCCTGATGCCTGGACGGTGTGATCAGGCCCGCCTCTTCATAAAAACGGATATTGGCTTTCTTGATCCCGGCTTTCTCTTCCACCTCTTTGATCGTCATAGTCTCCCTCCTTCCTCTTTATCTAACACCTTCCAGTAACTTGAATGTCAAGTAAAAAGATTGATTTCGCGGTTCACTTTTTTACAAATCTTTTCTTTCATGCTATAATACTGGTAAATTAGTTATATTCAGAAATATTATAACAGAAAGAACAAGGTTCGCCGCATGCACAACGATATTTCCAAAAAATCTTATATCAAAGCCGCTTATGACATCCTGCGTGAAGAAGGCCCGGAAGCTCTCACCATCCGCAAGGTCGCGGACCGGCTTCACTGTAACTCCGCCAACCTGTACCGCTATTTTTCCAATCTGGAAGAACTTGCTCTATATGCTTCTTTGAAGTATTTGGATGATTATATCCGTCAGGTAGTAAAGCTTTCTCATTCTGGAAAGCCCATCCTGGAACAGCATCTGGATGTATGGAGCACATTTGCGGATCACGCGTTCCGCAATCCTCAGATTTATAATAATCTGTTTTTTGGGAAATACAGCGATATGCTCAGCAGCGTGATCACTGACTACTATGAACTGTTTCCGGAAGAAACCCTGAATATGAACATGGAATATATTCCTGTATTCCTTAAAGAGGGGGATTTCCTCAAACGAGATTATATGATGCTGGAAAAATGCATCCGGGATGGAATCTTTACAGAGGCGGAAGCTGTGCTGATCAACAAAATGTCCATCTATATCTGCAAAGGCTGTATCAAGACTCTCTTGGACCATCCGGAGAAAGATTCTGAACTCATCAAAGCGGACTTCCTGGAATGTGTAAAAGCCGTTCTTATGACTTACGCTAAAATATAAAAGCACAAAACATCAGGCCCGGTACACCAACGTACATTTGGGCCTGATGTTTCTTTGTTCTGTTCTTTCTCTTTTTCAGTCGTACCTCTACAGCGGCAGTTTCCGCCCAAGTCCCATCTGGACCGCTTTGTCGAAGATCGCCCTTCCCATTACCATATCGCATACGGAGATTCCGATATTGGATACCACGATCAGTTCGTCTGCGGAAGTCCTTCCTTCAATCAGATCTGCCAGCACCTCCCCAGTCTCTCCCTTGATCTGGGGCAGTCCATCCGGGAAATATCCCATGCTTTCAAACAGCTTATGCTCATCTACGCTGTCCACAAAATATTTGTCCGCCTCTCTCTGGATAGCGGGATCCCAGAAAGTATTTAAGTCGCAGGGAAGAATGGTCTGTCCTTTCGATACCCATTCCTTTTTCACAATGCCAAGCGGATTCAGCAAAATGATTGTTGCGGAAGCCATCACATCACACTTAGACGCCATCGTCTTTGGATCGGATTTCTCAATAGGCACATCTACGTATGGCTTTACCGCTTCGATCAGCTGGTCCTGGCGCTCTTCCACTACATCATATATATAGATTTTCTTCAGATTCTTCAAAGTCCGGGGAATATACTTCACATGTTCCATTCCCTGTACACCGCACCCAAACATTCCGAAATATTCCGCGTTTGGATGGAACTTGGCTGCTGTCAGGGCCGTCACTGCCGGCGTCCGCATAGAAGTCAGCCAGGCGCAGTCCATCACAGCATAAGGCACGCCCGTCTCAATATCATTCATGATCTGAAGGCCCGTGGTCTGGGGGAGCTGGAACTCCTTAGGATTCCGGGGGAAGCACTCGATCCACTTGATTCCGCAGGCTTTGCTGTTTGGCACATAGGCCGGCATCGCATGGAAGAACACATCGCTCCAGGGGTGGATCCCGATCTTTGCCGGCATCTCATACTCTTTTCTCCCGTGGTCGATCAGCACATTCTCGATCAGGGACAAGGTCTCGTCCATATCCGGTCCTGCCTTGACACATTCTTCTTTTGTCAGCCAAAGAATTTCTTTCCCCAGATCTACGATCTTCTTCAAATCTTCGTGGTCCTTGGCAAATAATTGTTTTTGTTCTTCGGTTGCTGTGTAAGCCATAATGATTCCTCCTTCTTAATTTTTTGACAGCCTTCTTGCTGTCTGTCCCGCAATGTTAAAAATTAATCATGATTAATTTTATTTCTATCTTGATTATATCCTTCTTACTTTCCTTCTGTCAACCAAATAATTAATCATGATTAATCCTTGTAGATACGCACAAAAAAGGATCCGGCTTTTTGTGGTTTCTCACGAAACGCCGGATCCTTTTTCCCCTTATCTTGTAAAGTTGGTCAGCACTTTCTCATTATCTGGATGGTCTAATCCATGTTCCCTGCCCAGGGCAATGCATTTGAGCATCCACGCCATGTTTTTCCCAATGTTATACATAGTCATCAGGCCCTCTTTATCTTCCTGGACCTCTTCCGGCTGCGCCCCATATACATGATTCCAATAGGTGGAAGAAACCACCGGCATGGAACAAATCGTAAAATACTTATTGATCACATCGAAAGAAGCCGTCGTTCCTGCTCTCCTTGCGCTCAAGACTGCCGCCGCCGGCTTAAAGGCGAAAGCTTTCCCGCAGGAATAGAACGCCCGATCCATAAAAGTCAAAAGCCGGCCGCTTGGATGGGCGTAATAGACGGGTGAGCCGAACACGAAGCCGTCCGCCTCCTTTGCTTTCTCCACGAACTCATTGACGCAGTCGTCAAAGACGCATTTCCCGGTCTCCCTGCACTTATGACAGGCGATACAGTCGGGCAGTCCCGCATTTCCGATGAAGAACATTTCCGTCTCAATGCCTTCTTCCTTAAGCGCCCGCTCCACTTCTGCAAGCGCCGCGTTGGTACATCCGTTTTTCCTGGAACTTCCATTTACGAGAATTACTTTCATAATAATCTTACCTCCATTCAATTTTTCCTTTTTTCCTAGGCGCGGTTCTCCGGTAAGTGACTGCCGGGTATCCCATCAGCATACAGCAGGCCACCTGCTCGCCGGTGATCCCCAGCCATTCCTTTAATCTCTCACTGCCCTCGATCACATGCATCAGATATCCATTGTAAAGGACGCCAGCCCCTGAAGCCACCGCCATTTGTTCGATGTTCGCCGCCGCAAGCCCTCCGTCCAGTATCTCCACCCCCGGTGTGATGACCAGAACCGACGGGGCATTAAAGAAAAGGGCGTCGTCTTTTTTATCCCGTTTCTGCCGCAGATAAAACAACTGGAACATCCTGGCCAGCGGATCCTCTTTTCCCATCTTCTCTGTAAGATGCGATATTTCCTGCCATACCAGCTCTTTAAACGCATCCAGCTCTTTCTGGATCAGGATAAAACGGCAGTCCTGCGTATTCCGCGCCGTAGCCGTATATCTTCCGGCATTCAAAATCCGCACCATCTTCTCCGGTTCGATCGGCGTCTCCTTGTAGTTTCGAACACTCCTGCGGAATTTCACCGCGTGAAGAAAATTCTCCGGCTTAATGGAAAAGGTATCCGCGTCATACTCTTCTACCTCTTCCATGTCATACTCAGGAATCGTCACCGCGCCTGTGGGACAGACGGCAACACAGTGGCCGCAGTGAAAACAGTCTTTGATATATACCGCCTTCCCTTCTTCCAGCCGGATCGCTCCCCCTAAACAATCGTTCACACAGGCTTTACAGCCAATACAGCGTTTCGGATCGATCTTGATCATACCGAAAACCTCCTTCTTACTAAGTTCTGTTGATTCTATTCGTCCATTACGGATCATGGATCGCGATAAACCGCATACCAAAAGGCCCGGTATGCTCGCATACCACCTTGGGCTTTCCTTCATTGATCTCCCGGTAGATGGAGGACGAAACCTCCGCCTCCGCCGTTTCTCCCTCCGGCAGCTGCACTTCCACATAATAGGAATCTAACCATTTGTCCGATTCATCCACTCTGGTTCCAACGATCTGAGCCGGATAGTGATTCTCCTTCGCCGGCTGGGAGACCGCCAGAACAGAAGCGTCCATGATCCCCATAGACAACACCAAAAACGGGAACCAGACCAATCCCATTGTCAGCTTCCGCAGACGGGCTTTCTTGGTCCGGAACAGGGTGATTACCCACAGGATGGCAGTCAAAACTACCGTCCCGATCCAGAATTTCTCTTCTCCGGTCACATAATTGACCTGCCGGGTCAGCACGCCATTGGTCACAAAGAGCATGATCAGCCCTCCGTGGAGATAGGCCATCCCCATTCCCACATGCCGCCGCTTCCATTCCTTTGAGGCATTGGCGTCCAGCCAGAACATGACCTCGTCAAATACCCAGGCATAGATACAATAGGAAAGAGGAAGCAGCTCGATCAAAAGCAGTTGGTATTTCAGCGCCAAAAGGTCTGTGGGACAGAAAAAGAAAAGGAGAATGGAAAGCAGTACATTCACCAGTACCAGAATCCGAAATCCTTTTCTGATCCGGTCCGCGTGAAGGGTCTGTTCCGTCTCCTGATCGGGCGTCCACTGGATTTCATTCATCTGACGCCATTTTTCCATCTTATCTTCCCGCCACGCGTCTCCCAGCCAGGAGGGAATTTTCCCCTCCAGGGCTGTAAACAATTCCTCCGCGTGCCGCATGTTGTATTCAAACCGGAACAGCTTCTCCCCATTTCTTCCAATCGCCACAAAATCCCCAAAGGAAGGCTTCAGCCTCACTTCCTTGATCTCGCTCTTTGAGAAATCCCAGTTCCTTCCAAAAGCGGTAGCGCCCCATATTCTCTGGTCATCCGCCAGGATCCTGCGATTGCGGTAGTCGCTCCAGCAGGCCGCCCATCCAAACAGCAGCAGGGCCAGGACCGCCGCCAAGATCAGCGCTGCCCCGTTATCTGCCATCGCAAATCCAAAGACTGCCGCCGCCGCAAGAAGTCCGATGCCATAAAGCGCCCAGGCCAGTCCTACTCCCAGCTTCGATTCATACACGATGATCTTTGCTCTGGAAAAATCCACCCTGCGTTCTCTTGCGATGAGGATCCCCCAGATTCCCATGGCAACTTCCCAGATTCCCGCAATTCCGCAGCTTATCCAGGAAACCGGCCCCATCTCTTCGTCCGTCATAGAAATAAACAGGCAGACAAACATAAAAAGCCCCGCCAGAATCAGCAGGATACTTCCGGCCATCAACAGATTCTGCCTTTTCTCAAACTGACAGCGAAGCCTCTCTCTTTCCCTCTCCATCCTACGTTTCTCTCTTTCCTCTTCTTTCTTTAGATCAGGATATAGCTTCCGTCTGCTTCCTCTGATACAGAACACTGGTAAAATTCCCGCAGCGCCTTAATAAGATAAGCAGTATCCCTGCTTCCTCCCGTTTCATAGGCCGAATGCATGGCAAGCTGGGCCAGTCCGATATCCGCCGTTGGGATCGAAACCTGAGTGCCGGACAGACTGCCAAGGGTAGATCCTCCCGGCATATCCGACCGGTTGGCGAAAACCTGACAGGGTACTCCCGCTTGGCCGCAGACTTGGCGGAAAACAGCCGCTGAGAATCCATCTGTACTATATCTTTGGTTGGCGCTGAACTTGATCACCACGCCGCCATTGAGCACAGGCTTGTTTGTGGGACAGGATCTGTCCCCATAGTTGGGATGGACTCCATGAGCATTATCTGCCGAGACCATGAAGCTCATAGCCAGCATCTGACGGTATCCGGCAGCCGTCTTTCCTAAGCTTTCACTGACTCTGACCAGAACGTCCGACAGGAATGTAGAGTCTGCCCCCTGCCTGGTCATACTTCCCACTTCTTCATTATCGAACACACAAAGGACCGGAATACTGCCGCCCTCTTTTGCGTCCAGAAATGCCCGAAGGGAAGCGTACGCGCATTGCAGGTCGTCCAGGCGGCCAATAGAGATAAATTCACCCGAGCCGCCCCAAACGCTTCCTTTCATCCGGTTATAGACAAACAGATCGTATCCCGCGATCCGCTCCCTCTCTGTGCCGGCCGCTGCCGCCGCCTGGTCCATCAGTCCCTTTCTGCCGCCCTGGCTGCGGTACAGAGGGAGCATGTCCTTTTGCACGTTATATTTGATTCCTTCATTGGCGTTCCGGTTCATGTGGATCGCAAGACTGGGGATCAGGCACACGTCTCCGCCCAGATCTATGAGCTTGCTTACCAGCCTGCCGCCCTGGTGGATCAGCAGCCGTCCCGCTATGCCAAGGGGACGGTCAAACCAGGTCGAGCACAACATTCCCCCGTATTTTTCCACATTTAATTTTACCAGACCGCCATCCGCCTCCATCTCCGGGTTTTCCTTCAGCTTCAGCCCTGGAGAGTCGCTGTGGCTTGCCGCGATCTGGAATCCTTTCACAGTCCCATGGGGAATCCGAAACGCTGTCAGGGACGAACCATTCCGTACCACATAATACCGGCCGCCATCCTTCAGCTTCCATTCACCGCGCTCCGATAGTTCCTGGTACCCTTGTCCTTCCAGTTCTTTTTTCATCCGTTCCACCGCATGGTAGGCGGTAGGACTGGCTTCAATAAATTCAAATAATCCTTTTACTGTACTCTGCTCCATCCTAGTCCTCCTTTCCCATCTTTATCCACGGAATCCCCCTGTGTTCCATACTTTTTTCCATCTGTTCCAGATTCTGGTCCGAATGTTCCAATTCCCGCGAGAAGCGATAGAGGATCTCTGTCATATCCTCTAAGTCTAATGTTCCTTCGTTTTTCAGCCACCGGGCCTTCCAAAGCTCATAGATCAGAAAGGCGCTGACAGCCGCCATTCTGGCTTTTCCCCAGCTCCTTCCATCATAGACCGCCCCGCAGAAATAAGTGGAGATAAAGTAAACCAGAATCTGCTCACAGGCCGTCTCCCAGTCCGGCATCCGGCGTTTCATCCATTCCCGGAACGCTGCTTCTGTCTCTTGATACGGTACGGCCCCTCCTTGATAGAGGAAAATTTCACTTTCCCGCAGCAGGCGCTCCCAATCCTCCCGGAGTAATTCCAACTGATATAACGTCTGGAACTCTCTCCTGGAATCCTGGAACCGTTTCTTTGCTTGGCTCTCGTAAGCCTCCAGTCTTTCTCCGGTATATTCCGCGGCCGCCCCGCTCTCATACCGGTCATATAATTCCCCGCAGGCAAAAATCATGCCCCGGCGCATCCGCCTCTCCATATCGTGGGCCAGTCCAAGGACCAGACCTGCCCGCAGCCACACCGGATGGCTCCTATTCTGCAAAATCCGGATCATAACATCTCTTCCATCCGCCAGCAGGGAATAGGTAAGCTCATCGAAATCCTGATAAGATTCCTGGCCTTTCCGCTCAAAGTTCAAGAACCGCACAGGCTCTTTCTTCTCCAGCAGGATCCTGGCCGCCTCCGGGCAGGAAACCGACAGTGTCACTTCCCGCACATTTTCAAACTCTTCGATATGCCGGGGATACAGTCTGCAGGTCCGACACAGGCCTTTGGGTCCAAGCTGCTTATAAATGCCGCACAAGTTCCTCTCATCCAGAAACGCGCATCGTTCATCCTGCTGCCTCTGGAATACCTTCTCCTTCCACTGGATCTGCCTGCGCAGCCGCTTTCCAAAGGCTCCGCCCATTCTCCGGTAACGCATGAGCGTCTTTCCATCGATCACGATCTGCCATCCGGCGCAGCAGGTGTCTTCGCACCGGTCCGCAATGCATTGGAATTCTCTGTAATAATCTGGAAACGTATACAACATCTTCTCTCACTCCTACGGTTATGATTATAGCACTGAATACTATCACGGTCAAAAAATCCAAATCCCCTTTTGACCCGAACTTCATAAAATGTTACTATAATCTTACACTACGCAGTTTTCTAAAGTCTTAGCTCACTTCTAGTACAACGCGCAAGAACATTATGTGAGGAAGCGATTATCTTGCCAAAAGCAATGTCTCAGGAACAAAAATATGAAATGATGACCCAGGCCCCTATCCCCGGTCTGATCGGCCGGCTTGCCGTTCCCACCATCATCAGTATGCTCATCACCTCTTTCTACAACATGGCTGACACCTTTTTCGTGGGAAAGCTCAGCACCAGCGCCACCGCCGCGGTCGGAGTGGTCTTCCCCATCATGGCCATCATACAGGCCCTGGGCTTTTTCTGCGGCCACGGTTCTGGAAACTCCATCTCCAGACGGCTGGGCTCCAAAGATACCCAGGCCGCCAAAGAGCTGGCCTCTACCGGCTTTTTCCTGGCTTTTGGCTTAGGAATCCTGGTCATGGTCCTGGGACTTCTCTTCCTGGAACCCCTGTCTTATCTCCTGGGTTCCACGGATACGATCCTGCCTTACACCAAGGCCTATCTGCGGGTCATCCTTCTGGGCGCTCCCTATATGACCGCCCAGCTTGTATTAAATAACCAGATCCGGTTCCAAGGAAACGCTTTCTATTCCATGATCGGAATCACCGCCGGCGGAGTCCTGAATGTGATCCTGGACCCTATTTTTATCTTCGTGCTCCATCTTGGCATCTCAGGCGCCGCCATTGCCACGATCCTCAGCCAGTTCGTCAGTTTCTGTCTGCTTCTTTTAGGAATCCGAATCTCCCGGTGCATCCCGATCCATATCCGGAATGTCCGCTTTTCCAGGGATCGGCTGCGGGAGATCGTAGGCGGAGGACTTCCCTCTCTATTCCGGCAGGGCCTTGGAAGCGTGGCCACCATGACCCTCAATGTAGCGGCCAATCCTTACGGCGATGCGGCAATCGCGGCCATGTCTGTGGTCAGCCGCATCACCATGTTCGCCAATTCGGCCCTGATCGGATTTGGCCAGGGATTCCAGCCTGTCTGCGGATTTAATTATGGCGCCGGGAAATACAGCCGTGTCAAGGAAGCCTTCTGGTTCTGTGTAAAGGTTGCCACTGCTGCGTTATGCATGATCGCTATTACAGGCGGTATCCTCTCCGGTCATCTCATCTGGATCTTCCGCAATGATGCGGATGTGATCCGAATCGGCACCACCGCGTTAAGATTTCAATGTCTGACCTTCGTGCTAAACGGCTGGATCACCATGAACAATATGATGATGCAGACCATGGGGAAAACGTTTCCCGCTACTTTGCTGGCCTCCTCCCGCCAGGGACTCTTCTTTATTCCAGCGCTCCTGATCCTCCCTCAGTTTCTGGGACTTCTTGGTATCCAGGCCGCCCAGGCAGTGTCCGATATTTTTACATTTGTCCTGACTACAGTCCTAAACCGGAGGGTAATGAGGTCTCTGACTCCAGATTCTGATCAGAAGCCGGCCGGACACTAAAAGGGAGCGGCATATCTTGCCGTCTCCCTTTTTTAATATCGAGCATATTTCTCATTTGCTTAAGATCTATTCTTCCCCTTTGCCAAGCCGCAATATAACACGAATCCCAGGAAAAGAACAGCGGCTGCCATCCACCCGGCCAGGACCGCCGTCCCCTGCCCGGCAAATTTATCATAATACCCCTTCAAATAGATCACCATGATGATCAGAGGAATCCCATAAGCCACATACGTCTTAAGTCCGGCTGGAAATTTGGGCCCCTTTCCGGTATTGGCTTCCTCGAGGAACTTGTCCCAGCCCCATCCATTCTTTCTTGTGCAGAACATAAGATATCCCAGACTTCCCAGCGGAAGCAGGTTGTTAGACACAATGAAGTCTTCCAGGTCCATGATCGTGCTCCCCTCGCCCAAAGGCTGAAAGCCGGATAATACATTAAAGCCCAATACGCAGGGCATGCTCAGCAGAATGATCAAAACCGCGCTGACCGCCACACTTTTATTCCTGGACCATCCAAAGAGGTCCATATCAAAGGAAATGATATTTTCAAACACAGCGACTACCGTAGTAAAAGCCGCAAACGTCAGGAACAAGAAAAAGAGTCCTCCCCAAAAGGCGCCTCCCGGAATCTGGGCGAAAATATTGGGAATGGTAATAAAGATCAGGCTGGGGCCGGATCCCGGCTCAATTCCAAACGCAAAGCAGGCTGGAATGATAATGAACCCCGCTGTTAAAGCCACACTGGTATCCAACGCTGTGATGCTCACCGCTTCTCCCAGAAGCGTCCGCTCTTTGGGCATATAGCTGCCAAAGATCATCATAGCCCCAATACCGATCGACAGCGTAAAAAAGGACTGGCTCAGAGCCGCGAAGATTACATTCCCGATCCCTTGCTCCGCCATCTTCTCAAAATCCGGAACCAGATAGAACCGGATTCCTTCTCCGGCCCCTTCCATGAATACCGAGTGGATCGCCAGCGCCACCATCAATACCAATAGAATAGACATCATAAATTTCGATGCCCGCTCGATTCCCTTCTGTATCCCAAAGATACATACCGCAAAACCGATCACACAGATCAGGATCGTCCAGAAGGCCATGACAGGCAGATTCCCCATTACATCGGAGAAAGCCGCGGTCACCTGCTCTGTGGAAGCGCCATTGAAATCTCCTTTAACGCTCTTCCAGCAATAGTACAAAAGCCATCCTCCTACCGTGGTATAAAACATCATCAGCAGATAACTGCCCACGATGCCAATCCACTTCGTCCAGTGCCATTTTGTCCCTTCCGGCTCTAACTCTTCAAAAGAGGCCGCCACGCTGAACCGGCTGGCACGCCCGATGGAAAACTCACATACCAGGACAGGAATCCCCATGATCAGCAGAAAGACCAGGTAGATCAAAATAAATGCCGCCCCTCCATATTCCCCGCAAAGATACGGGAATTTCCATACATTTCCAATCCCGATGGCACATCCTGCGGATACCAGGATGAAACCGATCCGGGACCCAAACGTTTCTCTCTTCATACCTCTCTTCCCCCTCTATCTAGAACATTTGAACAGAAGATCTTCCCATCTTCTGTCTACTTCTTTCTGAAATTCTTCGATGAGATACTCATTTCCTTGTTTAAACAAATGCTTAAATCGTCCCTGTTTCCTGAGGAACTCCTCGATCGGCAGTTTCTTCTTAGGTTCGTAATTTAAGATCCATTTCCCTTCTTCCACTTCAAACAGCGGCCAATAACAAGTCTCCACTGCCAGCCTGCAGATTTCCATAATATCCGGCGTATGGTATCTCCATCCTCTGGGACATGGAGCCATAATATTCAGAAATGCCGCCCCCGGTGTATAGATCGCTTTCTCTGATTTGATATGCATATCTTTAAAGTTCTGGATAAAGGTCGTCTGGGCTGCGTAAGGAATGTCATGGGCTGCTATGACGGCTGCCAAGTCCTTGCGGTTCTGGGGCTTTCCATGGCTCTGGCTCCCTGCCGGCGTAGTGGTAGTATCCGCATACATAGGAGTGGCGGAAGAACGCTGTATGCCCGTATTCATATAAGCCCCGTTATCATAACATACATAGACCATGTCCTGGTTGCGCTCCATGGCGCCGGACAGAGACTGCAGTCCAATATCATAGGTTCCTCCATCCCCGCCGAAGGCAATAAATTTGTAATTGTCTTTTAATCTGCCTTTCCGCTTCAGCGCTTTATACGCCCCCTCCACACCGCTTAGAGTCGCGCCCGCGTTTTCAAACGCGTTGTGGATATAACTGTCCTCCCAGGAAGTATAAGGATAGGTAAAAGTAGACACCTCCAGACAGCCGGTAGCGTTGCCGATCACTGCTTTGTCTCCTTCATGAAGGCCCCGCAGGACATTGCGCACCGCGATGGTGCCGCCGCATCCCGCGCACATTCTGTGTCCGGGAGCAAGACGTTCCGGTTTACTCATCGTCTCTTTGAAATTATAAGCCATGCGATCTCTCCTCTCCCTTTGTTCTCAATCCAAGATAACGGTAAGTCTCTCCCGCGTCTTGATCCTTCTGGATCTGTTCCAGATCCGCAAATACCTGGGCAATGTCTTCTACCCGCACATCTCTTCCGCCAAGCCCATATATGTAGTTGACCGCCAGCGCTTTTGCTCTCGCCCGGTACAGGGCAGCCATTACATCCGCCCCCAAAGGTCCGCCGTGATTACTGAAGCTTTCCGCCCGGTCCATAATGGCTACCGCCTGGACATCCGCCAGGGCCTGGGCAATCTCCTCCGCCGGGAAAGGACGGTAGAGTCTGATCTTGATCAGGCCCACCTTCTCCCCCTGGTTCCTTAACTGATCTACCGCATCCTTGGCTGTTCCCGCCGCGGATCCGATGAGCACGACAGCCCGTTTCGCCCCATCCATCCGGTATTCCTCAAACAGGCCGTATTCCCGGCCGGAGATCTTTGCGAAATCTTCCGCCACCTGGGACACCACTCTTGGCACGTTTCTAGTCCCTTCCGCCTGATTCCGTTTTGCCTCCATATAATAATCTGTAATGGAATAGGGACCTACTGCCGCGGGACATTCTGGATTCAGAAGATAAGTTTCTGGTTCATAGTCCCCTACAAACCCTCTTACTTCCTCATCCTCCAGGAGTTCAATATTTTCTACCGCATGGCTGGTAATAAATCCATCCTGGCAGATCATAATAGGAAGTTTCACATCTTTATGTTCTGCAATCCGGTATGCCTGGACCATATTATCGTAGGCTTCCTGATTATTCTCCGCATAGATCTGGATCCATCCGGTATCTCTCGCGCCCATACTGTCCGAGTGATCACAGTTGATATTGATAGGACCGGACAGCGCCCGGTTCACAAGCGCAAGAGCGATCGGAAGGCGGTTGGATGCCGCGATATAAAGTTCTTCCCACATATAAGCAAGACCACAGGACGATGTGGCCGTCAGACTCCTGGCCCCTGCCGCGGAAGCGCCGATAGCCGCGCTCATAGAGCTGTGCTCGCTTTCTACTGGAATAAACTCTGTATCTACCTGTCCATTTGCCACAAAAGAAGCAAAATACTGAGGAATCTCTGTGGACGGTGTGATCGGAAACGCCGGGAACACATCCGGATTGATCTGGCGCAGCGCCACCGCCACTGCTTCGTTTCCTGATAAACGCTCTCTTCTCCCCATAACTATTCCACCCCTTCCATTGTAATCGCCCCAAAGGGACAGGATTTCACACAAATCCCGCATCCTTTGCAGTGATCGTAATCAAACGCGCCTCGTTTTCCATCCTGTACCGGAATACAGCTGTCTGGGCAGACAGGCGTACATAAAAGGCACTGTTTGCACTTTTCTTCTATAAATACCGGTTTGTCGGTTGACCACTCACCGGTTTTGAATGATCTGGAAGTTCCGGCTCCGGCGATCACCATTCCTTCGGTCAGGTCTTCCCAGCTCACTTTTACATCCAGTCGATCAATCTCTGCCGCCATCAGCGCACCTCCTTAAATGCCATCTTAAGAGCTTTCATATTTCCATCGATCACTTCCGGCTTCCCGGCAAATTTATGACGGAAGGATGCTTCCATTTCCTTCATAAAACGATCTTCTTCCATGATCTCGGCCACTTTCACGATAGCCGCCAGCATTGGGGTGTTGGGAAAATATCTTCCCATAGCCTCCATTGATACTTTATGGGCGTCTATAGTATAGACCGCGCCCTCATATCCTCTTAAATGCGGAAGGATTGCTTCTTTTGGCTTTGCGGTATTGACCAGGATCGCTCCTTCCTTTTTCAGGCCGGCCGTCACGTCTACGGCTTCCAGGAGAGATTCATCCACCACTACTACATACTTTGGGTCGTAGATATTGGAATGTACCCGGATCTTCGCATCACTGATCCGGTTGTACGCGGTGATCGGCGCGCCCATACGCTCCGGTCCGTATTCCGGGAATCCCTGCACATACTTTCCCGTTTGGAAAGCCACGTCCGCAAGGAGAAGCGCCGCTGTCTTGGCACCTTGTCCGCCCCGGCCGTGCCATCTGATCTCGATTGCTTCACTCATATTCCTTCTTCCTTTCTGTCCATTATCTTTCTATTCTACTGTAAGATCCTCTTTCTGTCCAGATGCCTTTCATAGGCAGGCGGGCAAAATGCCAAAAAACAGCGGCCAAATGGCCGCTGCCTCCCTATTTCCCCTCTGCGCGTGTGTTTCGGATGATCTTACGGATCGGCAGGATACAGGCCGGCGATACAGAAAGCTCATCCACTCCCATTTTCAAAAATGTCTCTGTCAATGCGGTATCCGCCCCCAATTCTCCACAGATTCCTACCCAGCATCCTTCCTTGTGTCCGTTTTCCACCGTCATCTGGATCATCCGCAGGACCGCCGGATGGTGCGGATCATAGATGTTATCCAGCTTCGCGTTCTGTCTGTCGATAGCCAGCGTATACTGAGTCAGATCATTGGTGCCGATACTGAAAAAATCCACTTCCTTAGCCAGCTCCGCGCTGATCATGACGGCCGCCGGCGTCTCGATCATGATCCCCTGCTCGATCTCTCCATAGGGAATCTCTTTTGCGTCAAATTCCGCCTGGATTGATGTCATGATCTTTTTGATCCTGCGTACTTCATCCACAGAGATGATCATAGGATACATGACTGCCAGATTCCCATAGGCGCTGGCCCGCAGAAGCGCCCGAAGCTGGGTTCTGAATACTTCCTCACGATCCAGACAGATCCGGATCGCCCGATATCCCATAGCCGGATTCTCTTCTTTGTCCAATCGGAAATAGTCCACCTGCTTGTCCGCCCCGATATCCAGTGTCCGAATGACAACTTTTCTCCCGGCCATCATCTCCAGCGCTGATTTGTAAGCCTGGAACTGTTCCTCTTCGCTGGGATAATCCTGTTTCTCCAAATAGAGAAACTCACTTCGGAACAATCCGATACCATCCGCATCGTTCTCCAGCACTTTGGCGATATCTCCCACGCTCCCGATATTGGCAAAAAGCCGGATTCGTTTCCCATCCAGGGTAATGTCTTCTTTCCCTTTCAATTCCTGAAGCAGCGACCTCTGCCGCTCCTGTTCTTCCTGCTTTGTCCGATAATCTGCCAGTGTATCCTCGTCTGGATCCAGAATCAGTTCCCCCTTGTCGCCATCGATCACCGCCATCTTTCCATTGAGTCTCTCATCCACAGGAATCCCGATCAAGGCCGGAATATTCATGGTCCGGGCCAGGATAGCGGTATGAGAATTGGAAGAACCAAATTCTGTCACAAATCCCAGAAGTTTTGACTTGTCCATCTGGACTGTTTCACTGGGCGCCAAATCCTTGGCCGCCAGAATCACCGGCTCATCTCCCAGATCCCCGGAATTCTCGCTTCCCTGCAGAATCCGTATCACCCGTTCCGCAATATCCTTGATATCCGCGGAACGGGCCTGAAAATATTCGTCTTCCATCTGGGCAAACATTTTGGAGAAGTTATCGCCTGTAGCGGCCACAGCATATTCTGCGTTTACCTTCTGTCCATCGATCATATTGAAAATGGAGTCGTTAAAATCTTCATCCTCCAGCATCATAGCATGGACTTCAAAAATAGCGGCGTTAACTTCTCCCACTTCTTTGAGCGCTTTCTCATAAAGCTCGTTTAACTGCCGCGCGGCTGTCTCTTTTGCCGCTTCATATCTGGCCTTCTCAGCCTCCGCATCCGCCGCGCTCCTGCGCTGCACCACCTGTTCCCCCTTAGAATAGCACAAGATTCTTCCGATGGCGGTGCCCTTTAAAATGGATTTCCCGGCATACTTTTCCATCTTGGTGTTCTCCCTTCCTTCTGTCCCGCGATTACAGATTCTCTTTGAAGAAAGTCTCCATCGCGGCGATTGCCTCTTCCTCATCTGGGCCGTCTGCTGTGATAGTGATCTCTGTCCCGTGTTTGATCCCCATCCCCATCACTGCCAGCAGTTTCCCAGCTTCCGCTGTTTTCCCGTTTCCTTCCAAAGTGATCTTGGACTGGAATTTCTTCACTTCTTTTTGCAGAACTCCTGCTGGTCTCGCGTGGATTCCTAATTCATCCTGGATAGTGTACTTAATCGTTTTCATAGATCATCTCTCCTTTTTTAATGTATTATATTATGATACCAGAGCCGTCAAAGGCCCTCTGTACTGCCGTGTTTATTTCCAATTCTCCCCGTTTCAGTCCTTCTTGTACAGAACCGCCGCCTCATAAGGCCGCAGAGTGATCCCGCCTTCTTCCGGCGCCGGGTCTTTATAATTACTCAGAAGACAGCTGTACTGTTTCAGATCCTCGTCCATCTCCCAGGCCGTCTCCTTCCCGTAGAAATTACAGATCACAAGCAGTGTCTCCCCCTTCCAGCGCCGGCGGTAGGCAAGCACAGAAGGATGGGCTTCATCCAGCGGCTCAAAATCTCCATATCCTATGATATCATACTCTTTGCGCAAAGCCGCCAGTTTTTGATAATAATGGAAGATAGAATCTTCATCTTCCAGCTCCGCCTCCGCATTGACTGTATGGTAATTAGGATTCACCTCTATCCAGGGTTTCCCCGATGTAAACCCGCCGTTCTCCTCATCCTTCCACTGTACCGGCGTACGGCTGTTGTCTCTGGAGTGGATCTGAAGGATCTGGTACGCGTTTTCTTCTGTCAGCCCCTTCTCCTGAAGAATCCGAAAATGATTCAGACTTTCCACATCCCGGTACTGGGAGATGTCTGTAAATCCCGGATTGGTCATCCCCAGTTCTTCTCCCTGATAAATATATGGAGTACCTCTGAGACAATGGATGACTGTAGCCAGCATCTTCCCGGATTCCTTCCAGTATCTTTTGGTATTTCCAAATCTGGATACCACTCTTGGCTGGTCGTGATTACACCAGAATACGGCATTCCAAGCATGGTGCTCCGCCATATGGGTCTGCCAGTCAAACAAGATCCTTTTTAATTTGAGGAAATCAAAGGGAACCATGACCCATTTCTCATTTCCCATAAAATCTACTTTCAAATGATGGAAACTAAAGACCATAGAAAGCTCTTTTCCATCCTCTCCCGCGTAACGGTAACAGTTCTCCATCGTAGTGCTGGACATCTCGCCTACAGTAATGATCTGAGCGTCTGTTCCGAAAGTCGTTTCGTTTAGTTCCTGAAGATATTCATGGATCTTAGGCCCATCTGTATAGAACCGGCGGCCGTCGCCCTCATCGTCGTCCTCATATTTCCCCTTACTGATCAAATTGACCACATCAAACCGGAATCCTTTGACGCCTTTTTCCATCCAGAATCGGACCACCTTCTGGATCTCTTTTCTCACTTCCGGATTTTCCCAGTTTAAATCCGGCTGAGTCACATCAAAAAGATGCAGATAATATTCGTCAAATTCCTCCACATACTCCCAAGCGCTCCCGCCAAACTTACTCTCCCAGTTGGTAGGCGGCGTTCCCGGCTTCTTCCCTTTTCGGAAGATATAAAACTCTTTATATTTCTCATCTCCGGCAAGCGCCTTCTGGAACCATTCGTGATGGCTGGATGTATGATTGAAAACCATATCAAACATCAAGGATATCCCTCGTTCTCCGGCTTCCCGGATCAACTCTTCCAGATCTTCCATCGTCCCATATCTTGGGTCCACCCGGTAATAATCTTCCACATCGTATCCATTATCATTCTGCGGGGATACAAAAAATGGCGTCAGCCAGATATAATCCGCCCCAAGCTCTTTGATATAATCCAGCTTTTCCGTTACCCCTTTCAGATCTCCAAAGCCATCCCCATTACTGTCATAGAAAGACTTTGGATAAATCTGATATACGACACTCTTCTTAAAATCTGACATCGCCGTCCCTCCTTACGCGAATCTGATGATCGGGGTCTCTCCCGCCACAGCGTCCATTCCTGAAAGATATTCGGCGCTGCCCGCTTCTCCTTCTTCCGTCACAATAAACACGGTCACAGAAGGATGGCCCGCCGCGCGGATCTTTTCTTTATCAAAGCGGATCAGCGGCTGGCCTTCCTTGACCTGCTGCCCTTGTTCCACCAAAAGCTCAAAGCCGTCTCCTCCCATGTCTACCGTATCGATGCCGACATGGATCAAAAGTTCCGCGCCGTTGGCAAATACCAGGCCGCAGGCATGTCCGGTATCCGCCATGACCACGCCCACCGTGGCGTCTCCCGGCGCGACTACTGTATCATTCTCCGGCTCAATGGCGACTCCTTCTCCCATCACACACTGAGAGAAGACCTCGTCTGGTACTTCACTGATGGGAATCACCTTTCCCGTCAGCCCTGCTTTCAGCTCTGTGACCCCGGTTGGCGTTTCCTGTTCTTTTTCATCCTGCTCTTCCGCTTCTTTCTCTTTTATGTCAGCTTCTTCGCCAAACAAGTCCGCTTTGGACAGTTTCGCCTTCCCCACCATAAAAGTAAGGATAAACGGGACCACGACGGCAGTCAGCATGGCAAGGGCAAAGACCAGGTAATACTGAGGCACGATCGAAAGAATCCCCGGCAAGCCGCCGACGCCGATACTTAAAGCCTGGACTCCAAATCCCACGGAGATCACAGCCGCGCAGGCCGATCCGACCATCCCGCAGAACAGAGGAAATCCGTATCTCAAATTCACGCCGAACAACGCCGGCTCTGTAACCCCCAGATAGCAGGAGATACATGCCGGTACATTTACCTGCTGAGCGCGCTCATTCTTCTTCTGCAATACGCTCATCGCTAAAACCGCGGAACCCTGGGCAATATTGCTCAATGCGATCATCGGCCATAAGATCGTAGTCTGGGTGGGTGTAGACGCGATCAGCTGGCTGTCAATGGCATTGGTCATATGATGCAGCCCCGTCATGACTACGGGAGCGTACAGAAAGCCAAAGATCCCCGCGAATATAAAACGAAAATCCGAAGTCAGACCTGCGTAGACCACGTCCGCGATCGCGTTTCCGATGGTCCAGCCGACAGGGCCAACGACCATATGTGCGATGAATACCGCCGGTACCAGCGAGCAAAAGGGAACCACGATCATACTGACTACCGCCGGGCAGATCTTACGGAAGAATTTCTCCAGATATACCAGGACAAATCCTGCCAGCATAGCCGCGATTACCTGGCCCTGATATCCGATCATTTGAACCTTGGCAAACCCAAAGTCCCAAACCGGAATCTGATCCGCCGGAGTGGAAGCCACATCAAATCCATTCAGGAGCTGAGAAGAAACCAAGGTCAATCCCAAGATGATCCCAAGGATCTGCGTTGTCCCCATCTTCTTCGTGATAGACCACACGATACCTACCGGAAGCAACCAGAATACCGCCTCTCCGATCAGCCAAAGGAAGCTGTCAACACCTGCCCAGAATTGAGAAATATCTACTAATGTTTTGGTCCCGTTTTCAAAAAACGCGATGCTGTCGATCACATTGCGGAAGCCCAGCACAAGACCTCCGCATATCAGCGCGGGGATGATGGGCGCGAAAATCTCTCCCAGATTGCTCATCAGGCGCTGAAACCAACTCTGATTTGTTTTGGCCGCCTGCTTGGCCGCCTCCTTACTGACCCCTTCGACTCCCGCGTATGCTGTAAATTCGTTATAGAAGGTAGATACGTCATTCCCGATGATCACCTGATACTGTCCGGCCTGGGTAAAGGTACCCTTGACCGCCTTAATCTTCTCGATTGCCTTGGTATCTGCTTTCTTCTCATCCACCAGAACGAATCTCATTCTTGTCATACAGTGGGATACCGCTGAAATATTTTCTTTCCCGCCGATCAGTTTCAGCAGTTCTTGTACATCTTCCGTGTACCTTGCCATGTTTGTACCTCCTACATGATTCCTTTAGCTTGTTTAAACAAGTAGAATATAGCACACTTGTTTAAACATGTCAACGCATTTCCTTGACTTTTCCGCTAATCTCTTTATAATAAAATCAGAAAGATGTTTAAACAAGTAACCCTCACGAAAGACAGGTCGAAGCATTATGCCAAAAGCAAAATATAATGAGATCTATCGGGATCTGAAGCAAAAAATAGAAAATGAGGAATATGCCTATCAGGATCTTCTTCCATCGGAACACTCTCTGGTGGCCGCCTATGGATGTTCCAGAAATACGATCCGCCGGGCCGTCGCTCAGTTAGTAGCCGATGGATATGTACAAAGTATCCAGGGAAAAGGGGTCCGCAATATCTATCTCCCGGTAGCGCCTACCTATTACACCATCGGAGGAATCGAATCCTTCCACGAGGCTTCCAGACGCAACCATCAGAAAGGCCGGACACGGGTCCTGCAATTCATAGAATTGACAGCGGATGACAAAATCGCACGCCAGACCGGCTTTGAAAAAGGGGATGAATTATATTATATCCAAAGACTCCATTATTTAGACGAAAAGCCGCTGATCCTGAACCACAATTATTTTCTTAAAAGCGCGGTTCCTGGGCTGACTAAAGAAATCGCGGAACACTCGATCTACGACTATCTGGAAAACACCCTTCATATGACCATCGTAAATAGCAAACGAGTCGTAACGGTTATGAAGATCACGCAGATCGATGAGAAATATTTGGAATTAGATGTAAATGATTATAACTGTATGGCCGTGATCTCAAGTCAGACCTACAACAGCGATGGGATCATGTTTGAATATACCCAGTCCCGCCATCGGCCGGATTATTTCCGTTTCCAGGACAATGCCGTCCGAAAAGCGCCGATTGCCTGAACGCGGGAGCAGTTTGCTTCTGCGTTCAGGCAATCTTAAGGTTACATTACACTCCATATCTATCAGTTTCCTGCCAGAATTGCTTCATATAGTTCTCTGTCTCTTCTTTGGTAAGCTGATACTTTTCCTGGTCAAAGCCCTCCAGCACCATCTGTATCACCTCCGCTTTTTGTTCTCACTTCCTTTTATAAATCGTTCAAACTGGAATCTTTCTCCCTCGTCAGCTTTCCGCTGGCCCACACCAGCAAAAGGAGTCCCGCCGCCAGGATGAAGATGGAGATAAACTGAGAGGTACTTAAGATTCCAACACTTCCCCGCTCCAGGTCTCCGCGGAAGAATTCCAGAATGAATCTTCCGATACTGTAGAAAATAAGATAACAGCCTGCCACCACCCGGTCTTTCTTGGTATGCCGGGCGATCAGACAGAGAACAAAGCAGTTTAAGAAATCCAGCAGGCTGGAATAGATCTGTGTAGGAATCAAGGCTACACCATTGGGAGCAAAATCTGAGTTCTGAAAGGTAATCGACAAGGCCGATGCCGTCTCTTTTCCGTAACAGCAGCCTGCCAGCAGGCAGCCGATCCGTCCGAAACCCTGAGCCAGAGCAATAGACGGCGCCACCAGGTCAAAAAACTTCCAGAAGTTTTCTTTCTTTATCCGGCACGCAATATACCCGGCCAGTCCCCCTCCGATGATCCCGCCGTATACTACAAATCCCTCCTCCAGAAGAAAAGCTGGATCTTTCAGGATTTTATCCAGGATCGTCAGATAATAACAGACCTTCGCTCCCAGAAGGCCAAAGATCAGGGAGCTGAAGAAAAGTATATAGACCATGTCTGTATTCATATCCCGTTTCTTCGCCCGGTACTCTGTCATAAGATAGGCCGCGGCAAATCCAATGCCGATCATCAGACCATATCCATGTATCGTAAATTTACCGATGGTAATGATATCGTTATGCATAGTTTCTCTCCTGTCTATTCGTCTGCTTTTCTAACTATATCATATTTATCAGCGATTAAAAACCCCAAATCTGACCAGACGAAAACCGGGAACCGTTTCTGACAGAAAAGCAAAAGAGACCGCAGAACTTTGCAGTCTCTTTGTATTTATTATTTTGCCTCTTTCTCGTAAACATCCATAGCCGCCTGAACAGCCTCGCCAGTGGATACCTTTACGCCATTTCTCTTCATGACCGCTTCCAGCGCTCCCAGAAGAAGGAGAATATTTCTCTTCTGGCTGGAGTAGCCCATATTTCCGATTCTTAAGATCTTGCCATCCAGCGGTCCGAAAGATGTTGCGATCTCAATGCCAAACTCATTCAGAAGCATTCCGCGGATCGCTTTGCCGTCTGCCCCTTCTGGAATGTTGATCGCGGTTACCACCGGCATCTTATGCTCCAGGTCTCCAAAGATGGTAAGCCCCATCGCTTTCAGCCCCGCAACAAGGGCTTTGTCATTCAGACGGTGTCTTGCGAAACGGACTTCCAAAGTCTCATCTACGATACACCGCAGTGCCTCATGAACGGCGTACTGCATACTGGTCGCTTCCGTATGGTGATTCAGTCTCCTTGGGCTCCAGTAATCCTCCAACTGTCCAAGATCCAGGTAGTTGCTTGGGATTCCAGGCAGCTTTCCATCCACATCATCTTCGGTACGGATTCCCTTCTCCACACGTTTTCTCTTTTTTACGATTTCTTCAATCTGCTGGTTATAGGTGATCAGCGCAGATCCTGACGGCGCGGAGATACATTTCTGGGTTCCGGAAATGCAGGCGGACAGCTTCCACTCGTCTACATTAACCTCTGTTCCTCCCAGCGTAGCTACCGCATCTACGATCAGCAGTACGCCGTGTCTTTCACAGATCTCGCCGATTTCTTTCAAGGGCTGCATCATAGAAGTGGAGGTCTCCCCATGGATGCAGGCTACCGCCTTATAGCTGTCTTTCTTCAGCGCATCTTCAATTTCCTGCGGGTCGAATACTGTTCCCCAATCTTTCTCCAGCAGTGTGATCTTAGCTCCGCATCTCTCCAGAATCTCAGCCAGCAGATAGCCAAATCTTCCAAATGCCGGAATCAGCACCTTATCCCCAGGACAGATCGCTCCCGTCAGCACCGTCTCCAAACCGCCTCTGGATGTGGTATCTACTACATAAGTCTGGTGATTCTGAGTCTGGAATACATACCGCTCCATCTCCATCGTTTCATTCATAAGCGCCGTAAACTCCGGATCAAACTGGCCCAGGATATGGGCGCTCATTGCCCGGAGTACTCTCGGATCTGACTCTACCGGTCCTGGCGTCATCAAGGTACGCGGAGAAGGATTGATCTCTTTAAATTGTTTCATATTCTTTCACTCCTGTCTGTACTCTTTCTATTGTTGTATATCTTTCCCCAAAAGGCAGAAAAGTTCCAGGGATATTCCGTCCTTGGAACTTTTCTTCACGGTGTACTATTATAAGAGGTTTTCTCTTATTTGGCAAGAGTTAAAAATCGTAATCGTCTACATTATCCTTTGTGAATATCATTGGTTCATGATAATACAACGTATCTTCGCTTGCCACTTCTACATTATCAAATCCTGGAATCTGCGGATCTTCGCCTGGTGTAAATGTTTCTCCCTCTACCAGACGGCCAGCCACTTCAACGGCAAATCCTGCCCACTGACCAGGATCCCATAATACAGACTCCTCGGCTGCTCCGCTTTCAAAAGCAGATTTCGCCATACTTGGCATGACGCCTCCAGCCACATACACATCTCCAACCTTATCCATGTCCTCAATAGCCTTTGCCGCAGAGGTATACGCCTCTGTAGAAACAGTCAAAATACATTTCATATCTGGATAGCGAGTAATCAAATCCTGAGATATCTGATATGCCTTTTGTGTATCCGCATCGCAGGACTCTATTGTCAAAAGTTCCAAATCCGGATATTTTTCTGATGCGTATGCTTTCATATTCTCAATTCTTTTATTCATGAATTCATTAGTAGTCGTTGCGGTAATAATTGCATACTGGCCTTCTTCTCCGATCGTGCGGACCATACTGTCTACCCAGTCATTTCCCATCAAAACAAGATCCATCAGGCCTGCATAACAATCTCTGCCTTCTGCCTCACAATCCAAATCCCATGTTACCACTTTCATTCCCGCTTCTCTTGCCTTCTTCAGCGCTGGAACCGGAGACGAAGAATCCAGACATGCTACTACCAGCGCATCTGCCTCTCCTTGATTTACAATATCCTCAATCATTTGTGACTGCTCTGCCGCATCCTCTGTAGCTGGTCCCACAGAAGTTACTTCATATCCAAGTTCTTTTCCCTTTTCTTCTGCTCCTTCCGCACCAATAGTGAAATACGGTGTCCCAAGATTTGGAGCCACATATGCAATCTGGATTGAATCTTCTGAGGTTCCGTCACTTTCACTTTCTTGGGTTTCCGTGTCATTACTCTGGCAGGCCATTAGCCCAACCATACAGCAGCACAACAATACTGCCAGAATACTTCTTTTTTTCATTCGTTTTTCCTCTCTTTCTTATGTCTCTATCTTTTTTCTAATCCCAAGAACAATCAGAAGAATCACACCAATGACTACTTGATGTAGATACCTCGATAATTCCAGGAGATTAAACACATTTGATAAAACGGTATAAATTAAAACACCAATAACAGCGCCATAGATTCTGCCTTTTCCTCCATTTACAGAAATACCGCCAAACACCGCGGCCGACACACTTTGCATCACATAGTTATCGGCAAAATCGATCCGGCCCGTCGCCATTCTAGACGTCATAATAACCGCCACCAAAAAAGCCATTACTGAAGAAAACACATATACCCAAAAGGTGCATTTTCTACAAGGAATACCTGAGTAACTGGCCGCCTCATAGCTGCTTCCCAGAAGATAAACCTGCCTTCCATATTTCGTATATTGAAAAATATACGAAAAAATCACTATCGCCCCTAAAAATATCCAAAACTGAATCGGAACTCCTAACATACTTGTACTATGAAAGATCAAAAAGCCTTCTGGAAGATCAGAAATGGCATGTCCTTCTGATATCACAGTCCCAATCCCCGTAAACACAGTAGAAGTACCAAGTGTAATGACCATCGGCTGGAGTTGGAACATTCCAATCAATATGCCATTCAGCACACCGCATGCCAAACTGCACAGAAGCGCCGCGGCTGCCGCCTGCCATATGGGACTTCCCTGCTGAAGCATTGTAGCGAGAATCACCGAATTTAGCCCGGCCAATGCTCCAATTGACAGGTCAAATCCTCCCGAAATAATACTGGCAGACATACCGAGCACAATAATTCCCAATTCTGCTGACTGCTTTAAAATCTGTTGGGCATTTTGGAGTCTGAAAAAGCTGTCTGACAAAACTGAAAACACAACGCAGAGAGCGACCAGCAGAATGATCAACGCAGTCTCATTTTTACTTTTCTTCCATTGTTTTTCTGGATATAATATTTTTTTCATATCTCCCTCTAATTTCTGCGATCTGCCAGCATAGAAACTACGATCGCGCTGATGATCACAATCCCTGTCGCCAGATTCTGCCAATACATCGGTACCTTTGTTAAAACTAAAATGTTTCCAATAATGCCTAACAACAGAATTCCAATAGAGGTTCCAAGAGCTTTAAAAGTTCCTCCATTTAACTTATTCCCTCCTATGATCACTGCGGCGATCAATGTCATCTCATAACCATTGCCCGCGGACGGCTGTATCGTCCCGATCTGGGCAACGAAAAAAAACGCTGCAATTCCAATAACAGCTCCCCACAGAATAAAAGAAATAAGATAAATCGCCGGAATAAACACGCCGATCCGATTTGCATACTCCCTATTATTTCCAACTGCCAAAATCACTCTGCCTAATTTAAAATAGTGAAAAAGAATCATCGTTAACACTAGAAGCAAAATCCAAACTCCTGTTACAAGCCGTACTCCCATCCAGCTAATGTTTGAAACGGACGTATACCATCTCGGAAGATAAGTCATCCATTCTCCTTCTGTCACCAGATATAGTCCTCCACGAATCACACTGAGTGTCCCAAGCGTTACGATCACAGATGGCAATCTCAGAAAAATCACTAAAACACCATTGAATACTCCCAGAGCCATACCTGTCCCCACCGCTGTTAATACCAGCAGCCATATAGAACTTTGTCCTACTTCTTCTAGATAGACTGCCAGCTTTGCTGTACAAATTCCTGACACAGCAAACTGGGCGCCTACAGAAATATCAATATTCCCTGTTGCCATGATCAGAGTCATCCCGACTCCTAGAATCCCATAGATTGCGTTATTATTTAAAATATTAACAAGATTCCCCACTTGAAAAAATTCATCAGTCAGCATTCCTGCCACAGCTCCAAGAGCCAGAATGCAGACCGTCAGCATAATTTCCCTCTGCCATAAGAATCTATATTGTTTCGTATGTTCTTGCTTTTTCATCATTTTATCCTGTAATCATTTTTTCTAAAATCTGATCCGCTTCTGTCCCGTCATTCTCTTTTGTATAAACGATCCGCCCGTGATTCATTACAAGTATACGATCCGCCACCGCAAGAACTTCGTTTAGCTCAGAAGAAATCATAAGAATCCCCACTCCTTGATCCGCAAGCTCTGTCAACAGACGATATATCTCATTTTTCGCTCCAATATCAACCCCCGATGTAGGTTCATCAACGATCAGGATTTTAGGATCTGAATGTATCCATTTTGAAAACAGTACTTTTTGCTGATTCCCACCACTCAAATTCTTTACTTTTTCATTTTTATCGGGTGTCTTGATCCCCACATGATGAATACTTTCATCGGCTGCCTGTGCTTCCTTCTTTCGGTTCATCCCAAGGTGCCCTGCAAATTTCTTCAAAGAAGCCGATGTAATATTATGTTCAATGCTCTTTTCCAGAAAAACTCCATATCTTGCCCGATCCTCAGTCAGATAACAAATCCCTTTTTCTATAGCTTCCGAAATTCCACTGACTTTTTCCCATTTCCCGTCCAGAAACATTTTTCCCTTTTCTGGTTTCACCGCCCCGATTAGACCGAGTGCTAATTCCGTTCTCCCCGATCCAACAAGTCCGATCAATCCTACGATCTCTCCAGCTCCTATAGAAAAAGAAATATTCTGATATTGGAAAGTTTTAGTGAATCCTTCGACCCTGAGTATCTCTTTCCCGCTTGGAGCCGTATGGTGATACCTTGAAAAATCCATCTGTTTTCCTAACATTGCCTCTACCAGATCCTGATAAGAATATTCTCTGGTTGGCTTTTCCGCTGCCACCTTCCCATCTCTCAAGACGGTAATCCAATCTGAAATCTGAAATACCTCGTCTAATTTGTGAGAAATATAGATTATCGACACCTCTTTTTTTAATTTCCGAATCGTTTCATAAAGCATCTGGATTTCTCTACTCGACAAAGCAGAAGTGGGTTCGTCCATGATCACAACCTTCGCCTTAAAATAAACAGCCCTGGCAAGCAAAACAAGCTGCTGCTGAGCAATGCTCAACTGTGAACACTCCATCGACTCATCAATCTGCCCACATCCCATTGAATCCAAAACTCTTCTTGCTTCTCGAAGCAAGTCCCTCCTACGGAACATTCCACTGATTCCACATCCCATGCAGATGTTCTCTGCTACTGAAAGATTTTGAAACAGGCTGATATCCTGGTACATAACTGTAATGCCTTTTTCCAGCATTCCTGCCGGGTTAATCCTTCGCATTAATTCTCCGTCTACGTAAATCTGGGCCCCCGGCTCTGGTTTAACTACCCCGGAAATAATTTTGATCAAAGTTGATTTCCCAGCGCCGTTTTCTCCCACAAGCGCATGAACCTCGCCTTTCCTAAGACGAAACGCCACATCATCCAGCACTAGGTGATTCCCATATTTTTTTCGAATATGTTTTAATTCCAGTACATTTTTTTCTCTCATCTTTGTAAGCCTTCACAAGAGTATTTTCGGACGGCTTCCACAAAATACTCTACCTTTTCTCTCGGTGTACCAATTGGTATCTGGCATCCAGAAGCTACCGCATAACCTTTCTTGCATTTTCCCATGGTATGGATACAGCGACGGACATCTGCTTCAATCTCTTCTTTTGTCCCTTGAGAGATCACTCCTACCGGATCCACATTCCCCATAATGCAAAAAACATCCTGAAACTCTTCCTTCGCCTTTCCAAAATCTATAATATTGTCTAAACTAAGACTCGCCACAGAAAGCTGTTTCAAATATGGCCAGATTGCCACCGTATTACCACACATATGGAGTCCTGGCTTTTTCCCCGTTTTTTCATACACATAATCGACTAATTCTTTCGTATATGGATAAACCAACTTAGCATATTTTTTAGGATTCAAAATACTTGGAGAAGCAAGCGGATCCGCCATGCTGATCCCCACATCTAATCCTGCCACTGTATCAACCCAGACCTTACAGCTATCTGTCACGTAGCGCATTAAGATATGTACATTTTCTTCTTCTCGATAGATATCTCTCAACAGGCGTTCCACTCCGCGCAGATACCCCGCAATCGTGAATGGACCCGCAATACTGGACCCCACTCCTACAATCCCATCGGCCTTGTCCCGTAAAATTTTGCATGCCTCCAGAAAAAGAGGCATTCTGCCATCCCTTTTAGGATTTAATAGTTCCCTGTTTGAAAGCTGCTGATAGTCTTCTATTCTCCCACGACCCGCATAAGGTCCTGAATCCTCTGGGAAAATCACTTCTGCTCCCAAAGCCTCTGCAATTCCATACGCATCTGGCCCAAGTCCCAATCCATCATGCCCTAACCGATTAAAGACTTCAATCTCTGTATTTACCATATATTCCACAGAATGCCAGTAGTTACGGACATTCTGCCCAATCCAGGATGCACTGCTGTCTCCCAGAAATGGGACACAGGGATAACGGTCCAACGCTTCTGGAGAAGCCACCCTTTCCATCCTTTCTACCGGCAGCAGTTCATCTTTTTGATTTGGATAAATTTTCTGAATATTCACGCTTCTCACCCAACATCCATTTTACCCCCCCCCCTAAGAATTCTGTCCAATCGAAAAAAGATATATATATTATTTGTATTTTCTATATCAAATCACTTCCACGCCTAATACAAATCGTTTTATTTAGTCAAATATATTGACATAAATAAATATATTTGATATTGTCTATTTGGGAGGTAAATCTTATGGACGCCAAAAAACAAAAACAGATTCAATGTTTACAGGATAATCTTTCATCTATCCGGAAAATTGCCGGTTGGACCGCGGAAGAGCTTGGTGAACAAATCGGAGTCACCAAGCAGACTATCAGCAATCTGGAAAACAAGAAAACACCAATGACCTTGACCCAGTATATTGCGATCCGTTCTGTCATCGACTACGAGATTGCCACAAACAAGGAAAACACCATACTCCCTCAGGTTGTGACGATCTTATTAGACAATTATGAGGCGTTGGCGGATGAAGATTACGATAAAGTCAAGGAGGCCGCGGCCGCTGTAAGCGCTTCCGCCGCCAGCGGCGCGGCCGCCGCTACGCTTTCCGCTATGCTGACCGGCGCACTGACTCCCATTGGAGGAATGGCGGCGGGACTTATAGGCCCCGCAAGCGTTGTCGCCGGCGGCGCCGCGTACTGGCTCGCCAAGCTGCACCCGAAGAAAAAAAACAAAGAGAAAAAGCAGAAATAAAGGAGAAATTATGGATTACACTTTGACAGAAACGTTAAAACATTTCAAAACGTCTCCAACGGAATTAAACAAATCAAACACCAAGAAGATCAAAGAACAGTTTCCCGTCCCCAGAGAGCAGAAAATCCTTTGGGCAGATATAGACTTTGGCCGCAGAATATCCGGGATGGTCCTGACAGACACCGGAATCTTTATCAAAGGCGGAAAAGATGCCATCAAACTGGCCAACGAGAAAGTAAAGAGCAAAAAGGAAAAGGTCACTGTTATTTATCATTACATCAAATGGGAATTTTTCTCTCCCGATGATTTTGAGCTGCACAGAACCAGCAGCGGGACCTTTTTATTCTTCGCTGGAAATCCTGTGCTGAAGCCTGCCCCTGGCACGACCTTCTTCCAGGCATACCGCCGTACCTATCAGAATATTGTCAAAGAAGCGGCCGTCTCCGCTTCGAACATCTTCGCTGATCTGGAAGCGGTGGTTCCAGAGAATTTCGCGGCAGTAAACACCAAAACCGGCCACGGCGAAATGGCGGAAGAGGCGCTGACCCTCCTGGATAGACTATCCGGTAAAGATGCGCATGTGGTGGGAAGAAACCAGGCAAAAAACGGACCGGACCGATTAGTCAACGGCACCTTTATCCAAACCAAATACTATTCTACCGGAAAGGGCTGTATCAACTCCTGCTTTGATAAGGCCACCGGACAGTTCCGATATCAGATGGCAAACGGCGAACCTATGATGATCGAGGTGCCCAAAGATAAATATGCGGAAGCACTCAACGAATTTCGGAAAAAAATCCTGGAAGGAAAGGTGCCCGGTGTTACAGATCCAAATGATGCGGCCAAATATATTAAAGAAGGTAAGCTGACTTACCTGCAGGCCCGCAATCTGTGCAAGCCTGGGACCATAGAATCGCTGACCTACGATACCGCTACGGGAGCTATCAACTGTTCCTTTGCCTTCGGCCTTACCTTTCTGTCTACCTTTATCATTAGCTACACGCAGAGCGGAAACCGCCAAGAGGCGATGAACTCTGCCTTTGCCGCCGGCATTCAGGTGTTTGGGCTTTCTTTCTTTGCCCACATCTTTACGCAGCAGGTCGCAAGGACCACGCTCACCAAAGAGCTGATCCCTCTCAGCACATATATCGTAAATGCCATGGGCTATAAAACTGTACAGACCATCGTCAACGCGATCCGGTCTATGGCCGGCAAAGCCCCCATCTCAGGGGCCGCCGCCATGAAGCAGCTTGCCAAGATACTGAGAAACAGCGTGGTCACTTCAGCCATCACTATCGTTGTCTTCTCCGTGCCGGATACTTACAACGTTTTCCAAAGAAAACTTTCTACCGCTCAGTATACCAAGAATATGCTGTCCCTTGTGGGCACTATGGCCACCGCCGGCGTCGGAACACTAGGGGCTTCCTTCGCCGCCGCAAAGGTG
This sequence comes from uncultured Mordavella sp., assembly GCA_902406105.1. Lineage (GTDB taxonomy): Bacteria > Bacillota > Clostridia > Lachnospirales > Lachnospiraceae > Massilistercora. Next base: position 6,659 of record CABPCP010000028.1, on the reverse strand, counting down.
GCTGGAAGCATCGGGACTACCATCGCCCCCGGAGTAGGTACTGCCATCGGAATCGGAGGCGGACTGGCGGGCGGCTTTGTAGGAGGAACAGCCATCAAACTCGCCGGAGACCATGTCAGGGAAGATGACTCTGTCATTCTCTCCCGCCTGTTCAACGCAGTGGTTACAAATCTCATTTACGAATATATGCTGTCAGAAAGCGAGATCAACGTAGTGATAGAGAAATTCAACGCAATCGGTTCCAGGAAATTCAACAAGCTGTTTAAAGACGTAATGGCGGCAGATCACCAGGAAAAAGTCATTGAAAAATATATCCGGCATTATTATGAAGAAGTGGTGCGTTCCCGTCCCAAGGTCGCGGAGCCTACGCCTGCGGATCTGGTCGATTTTGTAGCCGGACTGGCAGGACCAGAAGAATAATCCGCAGATCAGGATTTGATGCAGAGAGGGGAATCTGTCCTTTAAGAGCAGATTCCCCTCTTTTTATTTTCTGACCTTCAGCAAATACCGCTGGCTGGAAACTATCTGAAATAATCCTCAATACCAATACCGATCGTAGACCAATAGTCCGCTTTTTTCTTCTCCTCTTCAATTTCTCTTTCGTCCATCGGATCTCCATCCTCATCCGCTTCCCTTATCATTTCTTCAACATCTTTGGGAATAGAGGGACGGTATACTCCAACACTGCTATTTAAGAATCCATAGGAATATTCATTTTCGCTGTCGTCAATAGCCCCATGATTTTCTTCCCTAAGTATCTTGTACAGTGTATCCGCTTTGATCTGAAAAGCAGGCACATCGTAGATGGTCGGCTGCAGTTCCCCGTCAATTCCACCCAGGAACTCAATAAATTCCACTTTTCCATCCTCGTCAAAATCAAATCGCAATTCATTGTTAAAATAGTATAGAGAATCCTCCCTTATACTATTAGGTTCTCCCAACAAATTTTTTACATCTTCCTGTGAAGAAGACAACGCAATCGTTGTACCATCAAATTCAATTCCCACTAATGGGATAATCTTTATTTTCCGCATAATCGCCGCCCGCCTGGATATTCAATCAGTTCTCTTTGATGATCAGGCACTTAGCTTCGCTCCTTCCTGCGCGATATTTCTGTAATAGGGAAGTATGTCTTTGATTCCAAATCTGAAACAACATCCCATATTTATATGTCCGAAATACTTATATAAAGTATTATACCTATATTTCATATTTTAAACAATTCTTTCTTTGGAAGTGTAATAAATCCGGCCCAATCTCTAAAAAATAATTCTAAATATGCATATATATATAATAATAGCCCGTACACGCTGTACGGGCTAAAAAGTATCCCTGATAAAATTTCTTTTACCGCTGTCTCCTACACCTGAATAGAACCGTAAACAGTAGACCAATTGTAGATAAAACTAACAGCGCAGACCAAATGACAACATTCGCGGTGTCGCTAGTCTTGGCTACTGAATTGTCTTCCGCCTGTGCGTCCTCTTCTTTTCCCGATATAAGAGCAGAAGTATCCCCTTTAGAAACATTGAAGGTCAAACTGCGCTCCACATAGTGATTATTTCTGTCATAACCGTTTACGCCTGTAAAGTCGTATTCGATCTCGTAATTTATCGTATCAAATCGAACAGTATAAGTTTGTGTCCCTACAGATACAGCCATATCCGGATCCGCCCATGTCCAACCGGTCGGAAGCGTAATATCTGACAATTTCTGTCCATAAACAGCTGTCAAATCAGGCAGCTCTGCAATAAGCGTGTTACCATCTTTCATAGTCGTTACCATTACACTTCCGGCTTCTGACGGGAGATAAGAAGCATTCCCTTTATAGCGGGCATAAATAGTATATTCCGTACCCGAGGTCAAGCCTGAAAACACATTGCTGTCTTGCCAGTCTCCATCAGCCGTACTATCAATACTATATTCTGCCGCACCATAAGTATCAATAGCTGACAACGGCTGTACGGTAATACTGGTAGCAGTTTTAGACTGAATCGTTACTTTTGGCTCTGGTGTTTCTTGCCTGACCACAAACGCAGAACCGTTCCAGCCAAGATAAGTCGTTTGGCCGTTTGCTGTAACTGTATGTTCCTGTCCGGTCAGATAAAGATAGAACGCTCCGTCCCCATTCGGATGATCACCATTTCTGGTGAAAGCCGTTCCATCAACCATAACGGTATCTATGCCGGAAAGTCCGTCTATCTTTGCAAGATAGACATTATTCTTTCCTCCATCTGTTGGTGTTATACCAATGCGACCTGCTTTAACACTTCCGCCAATAATCGCAATGTCTCCGCCGTCTATTCCAGCTCCAGAGTTTCCACCTGTTGCAGTCACGGTTCCGTCAGTGATCATGATATTGCTTCCGCTCCCGCCATCTCCATCGCCTATTCCAGCTCCAGAGTTTCCACCTGTTGCAGTCACGGTTCCACCGGTGATTGCGATATTGCTTCCGAACCCCCGTCCGCCGCCTATTCCGGCTCCCCATGCTCCACTTCTCGCAGTCACGGTTCCGCCGGTGATCGTGATATTGTTTCCAGCTCCACTCTCGCCGCCTCCTATTCCGGCTCCATACCCTATGCTTGTCGCGGCCACGGTTCCGCCAGTAATCGTAATATTGCTTCCAGCTCCATAACCGCCTCCTATTCCGGCTCCAGAGCTTCCGCCTATTGCGGTCACGATTCCACCAGCGATAGTAATATTGTTTCCAGCTTCTCCAAATCTGCCGCCTATTCCAGCTCCATACCATTCAGTTGTTGCGGTCAATGAACCTTTGCTATCCGATGTAACCGTTAAGGAACCATCAGTAGCCCCACCAAACTCCAAACCTGCTCTATTAGCGCCAGAGTGCACCTGATTCTCTCCTCTTAGGTCCAGAGTCAATTGTGCGGTATTTTTCACCTCAAAAGCACAAGCACCATAAGTCGATCCTACATTAATATTAATACTTTCAATCGTAATCGTACCGCTGAAGTTTTCTTCAACAACGATTTTCTCATTCGTTTCCTGTCCGTCGCCTGTAACCGTATATGTACCGCTGGCACGAAATGTCAGCGTATTACTGCCGCTGTCATATATCCATTCATTTCCAGAGTTACCACCTGTAACACGGAAACTGCCTGCGTTGTTTTCCGCATAAGGTTCTATCTCATTGGGAACTTCTATTTCCTTTATTTCTTTTCTTGCGGTATTTGATGGCTTCTCATCTGCCATTTCTTCCTTATCCGTCTTTTTCCCGCTTTCTGCGGCTTCATTTTCTTCAATTTTTGTTCCTTTATTATTTAGCCCATCATTTTGCTCCTGTCCGGTCACATCTTCCACCGGGGCTGAATTGCTTCCTTCTGTTTCTTCCTGTGCATATACAGGATAACCTGTAAAACTCAAGCCCATAACCGCCGCCAGCGCAATGGCGGCGACTTTCTTTCCATTCTTCTTCACGCTGTTTATCTTCTCCTTTCCTTATGCGCCAAAAACAAAGGTACACCCCCTTATAAGGATATACCTATGTTTTTGTACGTGTATCTCTAATTTAAATTGTACGCAAAAAGAGCAGACTCTCTCTGCCGAGTGTAGCAATTTCTAAACATGGCTGCCAAGCACTTTTCGCGACATTTCAAGATCATTTCATCTCCTTAGACAGTCTCTATTATAAATATGTATAGAAGGAATATCAATCATTTTCTGCTCTGACTCCATGCCTATATAGAAAAGCAAAAACCTTTTTGATTCCATATGGAGTACAAATGAAATTTGACAATCGGATATTCTTTTGCTAGAATGAACATAGAAAAAGGCACTACCGATAAGCGGTTAGTCCAAAAGTTATATAGTTAAAAAAGTAACCGTAAACCTTTGGCGAGGGCGGTTACTTTTTCGTATGACTTATATATGCAATCTGAATCGTTACCACGATACTCAGTATCATTAGTACGAGGGAAAGCATTTCAAAATCACTCATAAGCTTGCCCTCCTTTCCCAGATTTCTCCTTATGGAGATTTCTATGTAATCAGAGGGTTCAGTCCCTCTGTCGAAGGACTAACCGCCTACCGTTTTTCTGATAGTGCCTAATTAATTCTGCCAAAGCAATTGGCTTCTAACAAGAAATATTCCTTACATAATCTCGTCCGCCATTTCCTTTCCAACACAACAAAAAATACCACAAAACTCGCCTCCACGGGTTTTGTGGTATCCCAATAAAAAAATCGGAGTGACAGGATTTGAACCTGCGACCTCTACGGTCAACGAACAACGTATTTACGGGCTTTGTAAGGGCTGTTTTTGAATCCCAACCAAAACCCAACCACGACATAATAAAACAAGCGACCCAATCGGTCAGAAAGGAGAACTTGCATATCTGTTAATTTGTATTTGACAACGAGGAGTGTCTATCCTATTGGGAATAGATACTCCTCGTTATATATTTCAAATCAATTTTCAAAAAAATCCTCATAAGGCACATTTAATATTTCTTTCATTATCTTTAAGTCATACGCTTTGATATTTCTTCTGCCGGTTTCTATATTGGCTAAGGTGCTACGTGACATACTGCTTCCCCGAATCTGCATTTTAGCAACAAGCTGGTCTTGCGTTAAGCCTTTTTTTAATCTTATGTTTTGTATATTACGCCCTAATGGTACATCACGTATAACCCTCTGCATTATAGCCCTCATTTGTGACCGATTGGTAACTTTTTCCTTGAGTATACGCTACATATATGCTAAAATTGTCACTAGTTAGAAACAATCGTTTGAAACTTCTAGTCTTTAAAAAAGTCAGAGTAATCAACATCCAACACTTCTTTTAACGCTCGTAAATCACTGGCTTTTATATTTCTGCGTCCAGTTTCTATGTTGGCATAGGTACTTCTGGAAATACTACTGCCTATTAACTGCATTTTTTCAACAACCTGCATTTGTGTCATATTCTTAGACATTCTGGCAGTTTGAATATTTCTTCCTAAAGGTATATCTTGTAAAATCCATTGCATTATACTCCCTCCGCTTGTGACTGATTGGTGTTATGTTTTGAGTATATGCAGAGGTTTGATTTTCCTTGTCACCCATTGGAAACATTCGTCTAAAAGAAAGCAGGAAAATGTAACTTTGTCGTATTCAAATAATATCGGGGGATAGTAACAATGGCTGATAACGGTTTTTATAATGTATTCAAACACTCACTGGAATCTATGAAAGAAGAATCTGTATCATCATTACTTACAACTGACAGTGACTATCAGAATTATGCAGATCAAGAGAATCTTGCAGAAAAACGATATATGGATTTGTCCTTATCTGCCGAGCAAAGAACAATAGTAAATCAACTATTAGACGCACGTGACAGACAAAATATAGAATATTCTAACTTGTCTTACTTAGCCGGAATTGCGGATTGCATAAAAATTTTGAAATATCTCAATATATCAATCGAAGAACTGTTTATAGACACAAAAGGCTAGGGTATGAAAAAGAAATTTATTTCAATATTTTTCACTTTATTTCTTTTGGCAGGTGTCTTATTTTATCTTAATCTGCCTGATTACCACGTATTTAATAGTATATCAATCAGCAATCAGAATACAAGAGATACTACTTTGGAAGTGGTTGTATATAAATACTGGGACATTGACAATATTATCCTAAAAATCGAAAAATCGCATAATAAGATTAACGGTACACCTACCACTCTTGAAATCAATCTTTACTATTCGAGATGGCTTATCCGCTATGGAGAGAAACCATTTAAAATAGTCAGATTTGAATATGGGGAAAAATAACAAACAGCACATTGTCAGTCACACTGTTTGATTTAATAACAATAATGCTGTCTCGCTGTTCAGAGGGCCACAGTATGTAAAATATATAAACTCTGGAAAATCTCCGTCGCCCTGTTTTCCTTGTCCATTCTACTTAAAATAGCGGTTCCGTAAGGAAGGCCCAGAGCGACGGTTCCTAACAGGGGGGCGGGTCGTCTGGGCCAGCGTACACTTTTCTAATATTTTCTTTATCTGCCTTACTATAGTTGGCTATACTGTTTCTTGATTTGTTGTTCAAGAAGCATTAAATAAAGTTCTACTTTTTCAAAGTCTTTTAGATGTTTAAATTCCTCCATTGCTTCACTGGCTAAAGATTTCATATCGGCTTTTTCGACTTCTGTTATTATACCATTCTCATCTGTTTTGGTTGTTATTGTCTGTTCGCCATACACTTTGATGTCTTCATATAGTTTTTGATAATAATTTCGCTTATTAATCAAATTTTTAAGTTGGCTTTGAATATCTGTTTTTCCATTGGTTGAGTAAATATGGCCTAATAAGTAATCAACTGAAACATTGAAATAGTCTGAAAGCTTTATAAGGGTCTTAATATTGGGTTCCCGCTTTCCGATTTCATACAAACTAACAGCGTTTTGAGAAATTCCTAAATAATCTGCCAATTCTTTTTGGGAAATTCTACTCTTCTCCCGTAATTCTTTTAGATTCATTTTTTCACCTCCTTAAGTGCATTATATACTTTATTATGGTTTAAGTCAATAAAATAATAGCATAATGTTGACACATAGACAAAAGAGAGTTATAATGAGAATCAACAACTATTTGTTTTAGGAAAGGAGGTGAAAAATATGATAAAAGCGAAGGACTTTATACTGGACCCAAGCAAAT
>CABPCP010000027.1 GCA_902406105.1 uncultured Mordavella sp. | reverse complement strand
GCGGCGCGGCCTGCTTTTTGAAAGAAAGGAATAAGTATTTTAATACTGTTCCGCGAAAAGCGTACTTGCTCCGGACTGGTTTCCTCCCAGATAGAAATGGGTCGTCTGTTCGAAAGTCCAGGATTTATCCGCCGGCGGGAATACACCGCCCGCTTCTTTGTTCAGACGCATAACATCGCCGCCTACGACTCTGTCTACGTCGGGAATGGTATAAGGTTTCTCGATGGATCCTCCGCTGATGATGGCATCTGCTTCCGGCACATCGTCTACCAGAAGGATACCTTCTGTTCCGTCAACACCGCCAAATTCGAAGGTGATGGTAGAAGCTTTGATGCCGTGTTTCTCTGCCTGCTGGATGGTCAGCATACCATCGACAGCCGCGTTTCCGCCGCCTTCCCAGGCCATGATCAGACCGTCGCATTCCAGATACTGCGCGATCTTCACGGCAATCTGCGCGCAGCGGGTTTTGTGCCAGTTGGATGGATTGTGGCTCCGTCCAAAGATGACGCCCCGGAAGTTGATGGTTTTTCCGTGCTCTTTATACAGCTCCATCATGATCGGATGGTTGACATAAAGATAGGTTGGTACCTTAAATGCCGGCCATACGTAGTTTCCGCTTACTACACAGCCATCCATCAGTTCGTTTGGATGGAACAGGGTCGGAACCATATTGTCGATCGGATGGCCATAGATGTAGGTATTGGAGTAAGGTCCCTGATTCTGGGAGTTCCATACCAGCACAACATTTGGCAGATCCGGATTTACTTCATCGATAGAGAAGACTTCGCTTTCGTCCGGAGTCTGATCCTTGGTAACTTCGCCAAGGAAGGAAGCGATCTTGATTCCGATGCTGCGGATCTCGTTGTCATATTCGATAGAGGACTTGCCTTCTTCCAGTTCATACAGGATGACCATGTTGATGGTCTGGGCAAATGGAGTGATGCCGGCGATCGGGCCGGTCATGTCCATGATGGCGTCACGGGGATAGAGAAGTCCGGAACTTGCGCTGGACTCATCCCACGGAAGGGCCGCGCTCTCCATAACGGTAAATCCGCGGAGCAGATTGGTAGTTCCCTCACCCACCATCAGCGGATCACTGAAGTATCCGGAATACTGGACTCCTTCGCCCTCCACTTTGTACATGGCCTGTAACGTATCCAAAAGATGGATGATCCGGGTGTTCTCGCCGGGTTTTACCAGTTCAAAATCAACAGATTTTACAGCTTTTAAGAGAGGAGCCACCTCTGCCTGCAGTTCTTCTTTTGAGATCGCCAGTACGCCGTTCTTCCATTCGGTATGGTCCGCAAAGCAGGCGTCTTTCACGTCAAAATACTGGCGGGTCAGTTTTTTATCCATTTTCTTCATTGATCTATTCCCCTTCCTTCTCTTCATCTACTGTAAATAAAGTAGGACCAGGTACATCCTGTGTCAGTACCTCCAGACATTTGTCCATGATCTTTCTGCGGTATGCTTTCTCACGGTCAAGTGGAAGAGCGGGATTACCAGCGGGTGCTGTGAAGTCGCCGCCGAAGACGATACGGTTCGCGCCAACACTAAGAGCGATTGACGTAAATGCGGTCACATGAGTATTCGGGATGCCCGCTCTGTCAAGCTCTTTTGCTATCGTTGCACAGCAACGAGTGCAGGTGCCTCAGGTAGAGGTGAGGATCGCGGCCTGAACGCCGGATTCCTTCAGATCCTTAGCGATATTCGCGCCCATTTCTTTGCTGGTCTCTACATTGGTCCCAACACCGCAAGTGGTGTAGAAGTATGGGAATACAGATTTGATCTTGCCTTCTGCTTCCAGATCCCGCATGGCGTCCAGAGGAACCAGACGATGCGGGTCGTTGCTGGCATCTGTAGTATCGTAGCCGCCGTGGATGGACTCGTATACGCCTTTCTTCAGCGCATCCAGGCCGGTCATATCGTATTTTCCATAGCTTACGGCAAATGCTTGTTTGATCTTGTCCGGGTTGCCCACAGGAACCAGACCTCCAGTGGTGATAAGAGCGACGGTCACCTTGGACATGTCGTCGATCTTAGCTGCCGGCGGAACCTGCTCGAATCCACGAAGCGGTACCTCTGTGTGGAACGGGCGGTTATATAATTTGTCCAGAAGGATATCTGTTACCCTTCTTGCGCCTGTCTTATCGCTGTATTCATTGTAGCGATGTCCGGTAGGAAGATAACCTTCCGTTCTGGCAGGTCCGATTTCTTCTTTCTTAGCCAGTTTCAGCGCGAGAGCGGCTACTTTTGGAAGGGATTTCCTCATTCCGCTGGCGGTCTCAGTTGTGGAGATAATGTAGTTGTCTTTTACATACATGCCCACAGCCGGATTCTCCCACCACATTCCGGTAACGCTTGGGATGCCAAGTTCTTTCTTGACATAGTCGCACATTTTTGCGCAGGCGACGCCGTAACGTCCCGCGTTGAAGGCTGGGCCCGCTACGAAGACATCCGGTTTTGCGGCCAGGATTTCTTCTTTGATCCTTGGGAGGATCTCCTGGAATTTGTCATCGGTGTTGATAAAGTTATCGCCGCACATCAGGACTTTGACAACCTCCATCTCACCTTTCCACATAGGCTCGATCCCTGCGGCGGGACCTTTTTTCTCATCATAGACTTCCAGTCCGATATCGGCTTTTTCTTCGCCGCCGATACCAGCATAGAACTGGTTGATATAATATACTGCTCTTAACATAGTTTTCTTTCCTTCCTATTTTTTAGATACTGCGCTTTTGATCGCAAAAATGACAAGTCCGATCACATACCATATGATGGCTACTAAGTAAGAGGTCTGTCCGCCGTCTCCAAAGTACAGGAGAACTAAGGTGATCAGGATCACTACCAGAGTGATGACTGGGAACAGACTGCCTCCCGGAACTTTAAATTCGCCTTTTTCCGTAATCTCTCCTGTTTTTTGTTTCCTGCGTAGCGTCATCAGAGTAACAGAGATGATGGCTACTGTGATAGCGGAACAGATGGAACCGGCATTGATAATGATGTTGATAAAATCAGGCTCCAGTGACAAGATGACACAGATCACGGCGACAACAGACAGGGCCGCGATAGGTGTGTGCTTCTCTGGATGTACTTCTCCAAGCTTCTTCGGCAGGAATCCTGATTGAGCGGTAGCCATAACGGTACGGCCCGCATCCAGCATCATCATACTCATATTGGTGGTCAGCGCCAGCAGAGCCGCCAGAGGAACGATGGATACGACCCATCCCCATTTGCCGGTCATAACGCTTCCAAGAGCGAATGCCAGCGGGAAATACTGAGCGTTGGCCGCTACAAGAGAATCAACGGAGGCCATCCGGAAGGTGGCGAACAGGATCATGCAGTAGACAACGATGGTCATGACAACCGCGGTTACGATGATCTTCGGAATATTCTTCTTTGGATCCTCAATCTCGCCGCCAAAGGAAGCAACGGCGATGATGGAACCATACCCCAGCATGGCAATCGGGATTCCGGCGATCACTCCCATGCCTCCCATATTGCCGGATACGAAGGGCTGCATATTTGCGCCGTCACCATTGGCAAGGCCAAGGATGATATAAACGATCAGGACAAACAGCAGCGCGTAAGTGATCTTGTTGTGGATTTTTCCAAAGGCGTTGGCGCTTCTGGCGTTTAAGAACCAGGTCAGCGCGATCCATACGATCGGCACCAGGATGGAGAGGGCTTTATTTGTCTGGACTACCGGGAAGAAGCTTCCAAGGTAGGTGCTGACACAGATGGCGGAGAAAGTAGTGCCGAAGACACTGACATTCAGCCAGGACCAAGCGGACATCCACCCGGCAAAATCTTTTCCCTTTTCCGTTTTTCCCAGCACCACGTGCGGATACACGTAGATTCCGCCGGATTTAGGGAAGGTAGTGGCAAGCTCCGCGATATTCAGCGCGTACAGCAGCAAGATCGCGCCGGCCAGGAACCAGGTCAGGATCGCGGCCGCGCCGGCCATGCTGTAGGTAACGCCGGAAAGGCTGAAGATCGAGCTTCCTACCATGCCGCCAACAGCCATCATGATACATGCTTTTTTCGATAAACCTTTTGATTCGTTGCTCATAAAAACCTCCTGTCTACCCGCGGGCCAGGAGGTTTTGCAGTAATGATCTTAAGAAGGCGCGGAGCAAGACCAGGCTCCCTTTTTAAGGGATCTGCTCCGTGATCTTGTCCACATATGGAGGCGCGCCTATCAGCAGAAGTTTTGCGCCTTTTTCTTCCGTATAGATCACATGTTCTTTGTTGGAGGGGAAGATTATAGAATCCCCCTCCTTCAGAACGTATTTTTCTTCTTCTACTACCACGACCGCTTCACCGTCCGTGACCGTGATAAATTCCTCCCCCTGCGGGTGTTTATGTATGCGTCTCTGTCCTTTCTTTGGAGTGTTCGCGGGAAGTTCGATGAATGTGATCTGCATATTTTGGGCTTCTTCCGATGAGATTGCCTGGAAGACGATACCGTCTTCTGTTACCAGATGATTCCGGTCCTTCTTGCGGATCAATACATTTTCCCTGGTGTCCTGCTCCAGAAAATGGATCAGATTCACGTTAAAGTATGCCGCCAGCTTCTGAAGATTGTTGATGGAGATGGAGTGTTTATTGTTCTCCAGTTCCGACAGGTAGGAGTAGCCCATCCCTGTCTCCTGGGCCAGCTTTTCTAAAGTGATGCCCCGAATCTTCCTCAGCTTTCGGATTCTCATTCCAATATTTAGATTATCTGTGTTTTGATTTTCCATTCCTTCTTTTCCAGGATGCTGCAATCCTTTTCCTTTCTGTCGTCTTTGGAGACGATATTTTATTTCATTATAACAATTTAAGGAAAATCAAGCAAACCCTGATGTCCTAAGAGGAGCGGTGGATCAATTAATATGGTACGTTTCCATCCTTGGTATTCAGGAAGATGGTCTTGGAGATCATGTATTTCTTGATCCCGGCAACGCCGATTCCTGACTGTTTCCATCCGGTTCCCGGAGATTCTACCATTGCTGTGGAGAAGTAGGAGTTTACATAGATCTGTCCGCCTTTTACAGCCTGAGCGACCCGCAGTCCTTTCTTCATATCTTTGGTAAATACTCCGCCTGCCAGACCAAACTTCGTACCATTGGCGATTTCGATCGCCTCTTCCTCCGTATCGAAAGGAGTTACGCACAGTACTGGCCCAAAGATTTCTTCCTGGAAGATCTTCATATCCGGTGTTACGTCAGCAAATACAGTGATCGGAACAAAATTTCCTTTGGCCAGTTCCGGATCGGTGTAATGCTCTCCGCCGCAGATCAGCCGAGCGCCCTGTTCCTTTCCGGATTCGATATACTGCCATACTTCATCGCAGTGCTCTTTGTGGATCAATGGAGCCAGTGTGACATTAGGATCGAAGCCATCGCCTGGAACAGCGCTTTCGCATTCTTTCTTTAACTTTTCCAGGAATTCTTCGTAAATACCTCTCTGAAGGATCAGTCTTGTACCGGATACGCACACCTCGCCGGAGTTCAGAGTAAACGCGAATTTTGCCCACTTCACAACGTCGTCGACGTCAACATCATCGAAAACGATATTCGGGCTCTTGCCGCCAAGTTCCAGAGCCACGTCTTTGACGGTCTCGCTGGAAGAAGCAATGATCGCTTTCCCTGTCTCGGTTCCGCCGGTCATGGCAACCATGTCAACATCCTCGCTCTTTACCAGCGCGTCTCCAACGATGCGGCCGGAACCGGTCACCACGTTGACGACTCCATCCGGGAATCCGGCTTCCGTAAGCAGTTCCGCGAACATCAGCATGGTCAATGAGCCCCAGGAAGAGGGTTTTACAACACAGGTATTGCCTGCGGCAAGGATGGCGCCGATCTTCTGGCAGCCCATCATGAATGGTCCGTTCCATGGAAGGATCTCGCCCACAACTCCGTGAGGATACCACTGTACCAGGTTAACGGTGTCATTGTCGATCGGTACGATCTCGCCTTTCATGCAGCGGGTCAGTCCCGCGAAGTATTTGAGCGCATCTACGGATTTGTCTCCGTCATAGTAGTACGCACTTCCGTAAAGTTTGCCGCATTCCAATGTCTCTACCGCCGCAAACTCTTCTAACCGCTCCTGGAGGAGTTCCGCCGCCTTGTAGAGCAGATCGGAACGCTCTCTACAGGACATTTTTCCCCACGGGCCATGGTCGAAAGCCTCCCTGGCCGCCGCGATAGCCATGTTTGTCTCTTTCTCACCAGCTTTGTAGATGGTTGCGAAAGGTTCGTTGTTGACTGGATTGATCGCCTGGAAAGTGTCTGGTTTTTCCGGTGTTACCCGTTTGCCATTGATGAAAAGCTGATAAGTCTCTTTCCGGACATGTTCCATTGGGTTCATAAATATACCTCCTTTAAAAATATTCTATATATAGAATGTTTCTATCTTTGATTAAACTGTAATCCAAGGTTACAAATTTGTCAATGATGTTACAAATGTATTTTAAAATTTGGCGTTTGCTACATATTTTGGATGATATATGTCATTAAAAAGAAAGAAAAGTGTACAGAATATACAAAAAGTAGGGCCAGGGGGAGAGTAAAATAAGATTCTAAAAATAGAATGGATAAAAATATTCTATATTTAAAATAATTAATGATATTGACTTCATCTATAGCGGGTGCTATATATAAGGGTAGAAATAGTTGCGTGTATCTTGGAATCCAAATTGTATACGAAAGAAGAGGTGTGATATGGAAGGATTTAAGCAGCTCTACATGCCGAAGATCATCTGCGGCCGGGGCTCCTGCTCTTTTCTGCCGACGCTGGGAAGGAAGAGGATCGGTGTCCTTGGATATGATGAATCGGTCCTTTCGCGGATCAGGGAGGTGTTTCAGGGGCAAGAGGCACAGATCCGGTATCTGGCAACGATCGACCATGAACCGGAGATCCGGGATATTTTTGACAATCTGGAAAAAGTATGCCAGTTTCAGCCGGATCTGATCCTGGCGGTTGGAGGAGGAAGCGTTCTGGATGTGGCGAAGGGGATTCATCTTTTCTATGAGAATCCGGAGCTTACGTTTGAAGACAGCCTGCGGCCGTATAGTCTGCCGCCTCTTGGATCTAAGGCATTGCTGGCGGCGGTGCCGACAACCAGCGGGACAGGGTCGGAAACATCTTCCGCCGCTGTTTTTGTCGAGCCAAAGACGCGGGTAAAAAAATTGATGCTCTCCAATACGCTGATCCCTCATTACGCGGTTATCGACGCGGACTTTACCGATGGGCTGCCCCGCTCTGTTCAGATCGCGGGCGGACTGGACGCTCTCTGTCACGCGGTGGAGGCATCGATCGCAAAGAATTCGAATGTGTTTACGAAAGCTCTCGCGCTAGAGGCGGCGCTGGATATTCTGGAGAACCTTCCGGCGGCCGTTGATCCGAACATGGAAGAGGAAACGAGAAAAAAGGCCAGGGAGAAACTGCATGTGGCGGCGACGATGGCCGGGATCGCGATCACGAACTCTTGTACCGGAATTGTCCATTCCTATGACCATCCGGGACCCGCATTTGGACTGGCCCATGGGATTACTTGCGGAATCATGCTGTCCCACGCGATGCGGATCACAGGACCGCTGCCGGAATACGCGGTGCTTGCCCGCAGACTGGGGTATGTTGGAGATGAAGAATCTCTTTTTAAGCAGTTGTTCGTCCACATCCAAAAAATGAACGCGGCCCTTGGGATTCCGAATAGCTTTGAAGCGGCCGGCGTAGACGAGGAAGAATATTTTGAACGAGTACCTGAGTGGGCCAGGATCTCGCTCTCCGCTTTTGCCACTCAGATGTCACCCATTGATATGGATGAGAAGAAGGGCGAGCGTTTCTACCAGTATTGCTATTACCGGGAGTTCTCGCCTTTATAAAAGGATGGTTGAGAGACACATCTGAAAAGGTGGTTTCTAGATCATAAGGGGATAGATTTCCCTATATAAAATCAGGAGAAAGGAGAAAAGCATAATTATGGCTATTTTAGAAGGAAAAAAAGCAATAATTATCGGAGACCGTGATGGAATCCCGGGCCCGGCTATCGCAGAGTGCGTAAAGACCGCCGGCGCGGAAGTTGTATTTTCATCCACGGAATGTTTCGTCTGAACGAGCGCAGGCGCAATGGATCTGGAGAACCAGAAGAGAGTAAAAGAATTCGCTGAAGAGTACGGCGCGGAGAACTTAGTTGTAGTTCTTGGCGCGGCAGAGGGCGAAGCCGCGGGTCTTGCGGCAGAGACCGTAACCCTTGGCGATCCTACTTTCGCAGGTCCATTGACTGGGGTCCAGCTTGGACTCACGGTATATCATGTATGCGAACCTGAGATCAAGGAAGAGTTTGACGAAGCTGTTTATGATGAGCAGGTTGGAATGATGGAAATGGTTCTGGACGTTGACGACATCGTATCAGAGATGCAGGCGATCAGAGACCAGATTTAGTACCAAGACGAAAGGAGCGGTTCAGTTGTGAACCGCTCCTTTTATAAGAGGAACAAAGTGAGTGAAATTGGCGATTTTAATCGAAGACGACAACGCCTTTCAGATAGCTTTCGTCATCCTCTTCCATCATCTCATAGGCCTTCCCAAGTTCTTCCGGACGGAAGCGGTGGGTAATGAAGCCGTCTTTTGGCACATAACCCTTTTCGTAAGCCTCTACCGCTTCCCGCATGAGCCCCTCGGTATCGGGAATAAAGCCGGGATGAACGAAATGGAGTTCGGGACACCGGCACATCAGCTCAAAGCCAAGAGCGGTGGGCCACATTTCGTGCTTGTCATAGACAGAGGAGGCGGCAATGATACCCCGGTCTGTCTCGGTGGGCATCTTCATAAGGGATACGGCCACGCTTAAGCCGTCTAATCCCTTGGACAGTTCGATAGCCCGGTCAAAGCCTGCGCCTCCGGTTACCTTCAGCGCTTCCGCGATAGCATCCGGTTTACTGGGATCGAAGACCCATTTGGCGCCAAGTAAGAGCGCTTTTTCCCGGCGGGCGGGAAGAGGATCGAAGACGGCGATGTTCTCCACGCCGTGAGCATGGAGCAGGCTTAAGCATACCTGGCCCATATAGCCGCAGCCCACAAGGGCAATGAATCCCCCTTCCGGCGGAGTAATGTCCCGGACGATGTTGCAGCAGCACATGACAGGCTCTGCCAGACAGTCATATTCGGACACGCTTTCAGGCAGTTTGATCAGTGGGGCGAACTCACTGGAGATGATGTGAGAGGCGAACGCGCCGCCTCCCGCTCCTGATACCCGGTCTCCCGGAGCGAAGCGGGTCACCTGGGAACCTACTTTTTCTACAACGCCGGTAGGTTCATGACCAAAGCTGGCCGGATAGGGGACATAATCTGTGATGCAGGAAAATCCGAGAGGTCCTTTCATCAGCATGGCGCCTTCCCCCAGATAAGTGGGCATTTCACTGCGGCAGATTCCCGCGATCGTAATTTTGAGAAGAATATCATGAGGCCCCAATTCTGGAATGGGGTCCTCGAAAATCTCCAGAGTTCTGGCATTTGTCATTTTGATTACTTTTCTGGTCATTTTTGAGTCTCCTTTCTCATTAGGGCCGGGGGATTTTAAAAAATCCCCCGGCCCCGTTAAACGTGTATGGGAAGTGATAGTTAATTGTTCTCGTTAACCGCGTTTTCTAAGACTTCGCGTACTTTCTGGATATCTTTCTGTACTTGTTTCTGTACTTCTTCCAGATTGGCGAATTTCTGAACGCCGCGGACAAACTGATGTACTTCCAGCACCAGCGTTTTGCCGTAGATGTCTCTGGAGAAATCCAGGATGAACGCTTCGATGGTCACATAGTCGAAGCTGTCTACGGACGGCCGTTTTCCGATGTTGGTCATACTCTTATAGAGCTCGTTGTCTACGTGTACAACAGTAGCGTACACGCCGTCCAGCGGTTTGATCTTGTCTTCTACGCTGGAAAGATTGGCGGTCGGCATGCCTACCGTTCTCCCAAGAGCCTTTCCGTGCTCGACTTCCCCGATCATGATATAAGGATGTCCGCATAATTCGATAAATTCATCAAATTTGCATGCGTCAAAGACTTCTTTGACCATCTCGTCTGTAATGGGATGCCCGTCTTTTTCCTGTGTCTCGCACAGTACAACGTCAATCCCGGCAGCCGCCGCGGCTGTCTGGATTTCTCCCAGATGCGCATGGCCTTCGCCGATGACCAGCGCTTTTGCGCCTAATTTATCGGCCAGGATCTTCTGAACAAATTCGGTTTCTGTGCAGTCGCCTCCGCCTTCATACGGGAAGATGAGGACAGTCTCGATGCCGGCTTTCTGGAAGAGATAGATCTTTTCTTCCTCGGTCTGTAATACACGGCCTGGTTTCGGACAGCTGATGATGACGGGAGTAAGTCCCTTTTCCTGTGCTGTTTCCTTTACTTTTTCCGCAACTGCCATGTGGCCTTTATGCATGCTGTCAAAGCAGCCGTAAGCCACGCAGGTATTTTCCATATTTTCAATCTGCCAATTCATTTGTATTCACCTCTTACCTTTTATTCTGCGCTTTGGTTTTTCATACGGATCTTATAGTAAATGATTCCGATGATGTACCATGCGATGGAGTAAGCCCAGATCATCCATCCGCCGCCGATGATATCCGGAATGTAGCAGATGACGATCAAAAGCAGAGCGAAAATTGGCAGTACATTGCCGCCGGGAGCGTGGAACGCGCCTTCCGGAAGATCAAACTTGCTTCTGGCTTTCAGAAGAGAGATGATATTGATCGTGATCGTAACAGTGGCAAACAGCGCGCCGAAGCTAACGATGGTAGAGGTAAACTGCGGGAAGCAGGAGATGATCGCCGCTGGGATCATAACCACGAAAGTAGCGTAAGCGGGTACTCCCGATTTGTTGGTCTCGGACAGCTTCTTTGGAAGGGAACCTTTCTCCGCGGCTGCCTGGATCGCTCTTGAGGTAAGAGAGGTTACCGTCATCATGGTTGTCAGCAGAGCCAGAA
Source organism: uncultured Mordavella sp. (assembly GCA_902406105.1). GTDB lineage: Bacteria > Bacillota > Clostridia > Lachnospirales > Lachnospiraceae > Massilistercora. Next base: position 28,141 of record CABPCP010000027.1, on the reverse strand, counting down.
GAGCGGAGATAGAGATCAGCTTAGAAACCCACGGAATGGCTGCCAGTTTGGTAAATGCGGCCGCGAACATTGGGATAAACTGCATTCCAGGATTCTCCATCAAGAAGTCCGCGCTGATCAGGCCAACGGTTGCCAGGATCATGCCAAGGTACAGGCACAGAACCAGGATCATGGCGATCAGAACAGATCTTGGCACGTTCCGGTTTGGATTCTTTACTTCAGATACCATGAAGGCCATGGCTACGATAGAACCATATCCTGTCATAGCGGTGGGAACCATAGCCAGGAAGCCGGTAGACCCTGCGGATCCCTGGGTAAAGAATGGAGTCAGGAGACTCGTGTCCCACTCACCGGATCCAAAGGAAATGGCAATGTATGCCACCATAGTGATGACAAGAGCCAATACCAGCAGGTTATTTACTTTTCCGGCCAGCGCAAAATTCACGCAGTTCAAAATGGTGATGAACGCAACCGCGATCAGCGCCAGCGGGATCTGCATATTTGCGAAAATTGGGAAACCAACGCTCAGATATGTACCAACATAGATCGCGGCGAACGCGATCGCTACGATGTTGGCATTGATATATCCCCAGGTAGAGATCCAGCCCCAGAGAGCGCCTTCTTTCTCGGTCTTGCCAAGCGCTTTGGAGGGGAATACGAATACACCGCCTGATTTTGGGAAACGTGTGGACAATTCCGCGCAGATCAGCCCATAGCAGAGCATGATGACCGCGGCGATCGCCCATGTAAGGATTGCGGAAGGACCCGCAGATGTCATTGTCAGTCCGGACAATGAAAAGATAGAACTACCGATCATACCACCGGCGATCATGGCGACACAAGTGCCTAATCCCAGTGATCCACCCTGATTACTGTTGTTGTTTGACATACACTTTCACTCTACCACACCAATGCAAAAGGGAAATCATTAATATGATAATTCTCCTTTCCTTTTTGAGAGGGCAGAGGTTCTGGGTCTGCCCTATACTATAAGTTCATTTGCGGTCTGGAAGTCAGTGATCAATACGTTGACATAGTTCCCGTTTAAAGCCGCGCGGATGGCCTCGGTTTTTTCAAGACCGCCGGCGACTCCGATCCGGGTTGGAATATTTTGATAATCTTCAAGAGGGATGGCGATGATCTGATCTCCGAACGGAGGGATCACTTCGTTCCCGTTTTTATCGAAAAAGTGCGTGCAGACTTCACCTGCTACATCTTTTGTCCATTTGGACTGTTCCATATCCGTCCGGTCATAGAGGGAGATCATATGCTTCCACTGGCTCTGGGCGGTCCCGATTCCCACAACGGCGATGGTGCAGCGCTTGAAGATGGAATAGGATTCCTGATAAAACGGATCACTGAGGATTGATTGTTTCAGCGCCTCGCTCCGTACAATGACAGGAGCGAGCATCAGGGATTCTCTGGCCCCCAGTTTCTCCGCGAGACGGTATACGATGCCGTTGACTCCGGTATGGGAGTCGGATTCTTTTGCGTTTCCGATCAGCTGTGTTACCGTCAGATCTTGCGGAAGGGAGGAGGAAGGAGTCCAGTAGTCAGCCATGGCCGCTGTTGTCCGCCCCCTCGTTACTCCGATGATATCTCCTTTTTTGAGGATGCTCTGCAGATAGGCGCCTGCCGCGATCCCCAACTCTCGAACGAGATTGTCTTCAACGATATTATTTACGATTCTGACTCCAGTTAAATTATATTTCTGCTCAAGCTCCGTCTCCAGTTCGAGGTTTGATTTGTCCAGATCCTGAATAGTAATCTTTACAATACCAAGATCCACACAGGCGCTGACGATCCGATTCACCCGTTGACGAGACATGTTCATACGTTTCGCGATATCCTCCTGTGTAAGTCCTGCCTTATAGTAATAGTAGGCGACTCTTTGGTATTCCCCTAATTTTTCTTCTGACAAATTTATGTTTTTCATAAACCCATCCTCCGTGATCTTGATAGGTCTATTATACCTCTCGAACAGCCCTTTTATCAACTGGCTTGAGCGAGACTTTGACGGTTCGTGACCGTTATGGCTGTACGATGATTCTGTAAGTGTCTGGAAGGACAGCTTCTTCCAGAGCCTTTTCGATATCTGCCAGAGGCAGCTTATCGGAGATCAGCGCAGACATGTCCACTAATTTGGAGGACAGCAGTCTGGTCGCGATCAGGAAGTCCTTCTTCTGAGGATTGACAGTACCTGTGATGATCTGCTCGGAAGAGTGGATCTTGTTCGGGCTTACCTCGATCGGCAGGTCTGGATGGAAGGAAGTATAGAAAACGGTCCGTCCGATCTTTCCTGTCATGTCGACAGCCTGTTTTGCCAGAGCGGCAACGGGTACTGTGCAGAATACGGCGTCCGCGCCTCTTCCGTCTGTCAGTTTCTTTATCTCGTCAACCGGATCAACTTCGCCGGAATTGATCAGAATATCAGCGCCCATCTTCTTAGCGACCTCCAGACGTTTTGCGTCCAGTTCGCAGGCGATGACTCTTGCGCCTTTTAATTTGGCAAGCTGGATATGCAGCGCGCCCATGATTCCTACACCGATGACAACAACATCATCTCCAAGCTCTACCTGTCCGTTGCGGATGCTGTGCACACAGCAGGCAAGCGGTTCGGAGAGAGCAGCGTGAGAGAGGTCGATGTCGTCTGCCATTTTATAAACATCTTCCGCGTTTACCATCATGTATTCAGAGAAACCGCCAGGTCCCATGGCACATTCCTGAGTCTCCGCGATGAAGGATTTCACGCAAAGATTCTCATGGCCGTTGCGGCAGTAGTAGCACTCGCCGCAGGAGTTTAAAAGACGGATGGCTACTTTGTCTCCGGCTTTTACGCCGTTTACTTTCGCGCCGACAGACTCAACTACACCAGCGGCCTCGTGTCCGCCGGCAAACGGATACCGGTTCATAACGCCGGTGTATACCCGCTGCTCCAGGGTACAAATGGCGCAGGAATCTACCTTTACCAGGACTTGTTTGTCACCTGGATCTCTTTTTTCTGCATCATGAAATGCGACTTTCTTTACGTCCTCAAGGACAGCTACTTTAAATGTACTCACGTCTATTCCCTCCTGATTCGTTATACAGCAAATGTTTTATTCATTTCTTTCATGGCGGCTTCTACGCTGCAGTCTTCGTGGATCAGTTTCGCGATGGCCGCGGTGTATCCAACCGGATTCTCATGTCCCCAGATATTTCTTCCCATTGCCACACCAGCGCCGCCTACTTCCATTGCGTCTTTGATTTCCTGAAGAAGCTGTTCTACCGGAACCTTCTTAGCTCCGCCAAGGATCACAACTGGTTTGTAAGTCGCTTCTACCAGGTTTTTGAAGGATTCCTGGTCTCCGGTGTAGTTGGTCTTTACATAATCCGCGCCAAGCTCAACGCTCTGACGGCAGGCAAATGTAAGATTCTCCGGTGTTCTGGAATCTTCCGCCGGCTCGAATCCTCTTGGAAGAGCCTCTGCCAGTACCGGGATACCCCATTTATGACAGTCCATACATAATTTGGTCAGGTTGCTTAAGTATTCGTTCTCGAATTTGGAGCCTGGAAAGCTCATGGTGATGACAGAGTCAGCGCCCATTCTTGCCAGATCCTCAGCGGTAACAGTAATTTTCATGGCTTTGCTGCGGTCTCCCAGGAAGGATACACCGCCGTCTGTCCTTACGATGATTCCTTTTCCGAGGAAAGAATCGGTCAAGTGTTCTGCCATACCTACGGTGCTAAGGAACGCATCTGCGCCGGCAGAAGCGATCTCACGGACCAGCTTCTTAGGATTCTGCAGAGCCGGCAGAGTGTTGAAGTTCGCCGCGTGGTCCATAGCCAGGATAAAGGTTTTGCCATCCGGCTGAAAGATATGGTTCATTCTTGCTGTTGTGTTCATAATGTTCCTCCTTTTTACTCTCATGATTATTACAAATGTAACAGTAATAAATCTTTTGTAACTTATGTTTGAGTTACATTTTACATATAAGTATTACAAATGTCAACATATAAAAAGGGAAAATAGACAAAAAAATAAGAAGAATATTGGGAGATGTAAGCGAAATGCCGGAAAAACGATCGGGGCCGGGGGATTTTTAAAAATCCCCCGGCCCCGATTGAAAAATTACGGATTTGCCTCTTCCCTTTTCGGAACAAGTAGTGTATGATAGTACAAGACACTAAATATAGTAAAAGAATGTAAGAAATATCAATATTTGGTATAAAATAGAAGGGAGTAAGAATGGACATTCAAGTAAAAACTAAGGTAATCAAGCGCAATGGAGAAGAAGTAGACTTTCATTTGGAGAAGATTATCAACGCGATCAAGGCCGCGAACAATGAGGTGGATAAGATCCATCAGATGAATGAATACCAGATCATAGCGATCGCAGATAACATAGCCGGGAAGGTAAAAGATTTTACTCACGCGGTGAACGTGGAAGATATTCAGGATATGGTGGAAACCGGGATCATGGAGATGCGCGGTTACGAGGTGGCCCAAAAGTATGTCCGTTACCGTTATAAAAGAGAACTGAAAAGGAAATCAAATACAACGGATAACGGGATACTCTCTCTTCTGGACAATATCAATGAAGAGGTGAACCAGGAGAATTCCAATAAGAACCCGGTCATTAATTCTACCCAGAGAGATTATATGGCCGGTGAGGTGAGCAAGGACCTGACAAAAAGAGTGCTCCTGCCGGAAGAGATCGTGCAGGCTCACGAAGAAGGAATCATCCATTTTCATGATTCTGACTATTTTGCCCAGAGAGAGCATAATTGTGATCTCATCAATCTGGAAGATATGCTGCAGAACGGAACGGTCATCAGTGAAACGCTGATTGAAAAACCGCACAGCTTCTTTACCGCGTGTAATGTGACCACTCAGATCGTAGCGCAGGTGGCCAGCAACCAGTATGGCGGACAATCCTTTACACTGGCGCATCTGGCGCCGTTTGTGGATATCAGCCGGCAGAAGATCCGTAAAAATGTGATCGCGGAGAGACAGGAATGCGGCGAAAGCCTGGATGAAAGGATTATTGACGCGGTAACGGAACGCCGCTTGAAAGATGAAGTAAAGAGCGGGATCCAGACGATCCAGTATCAGCTGATCACCCTGATGACCTGTAACGGACAAGCGCCGTTCGTAACGGTATTCATGTACCTGGACGAGGTAGAGGATGGCAGGATCCGGGATGATCTGGCCATGATCATTGAGGAAGTGCTGATCCAGCGGATGCAGGGAGTGAAGAATGAAAAGGGCGTGTGGATCACACCGGCCTTTCCGAAATTGATCTACGTGCTGGATGAAGATAATGTGACGGCGGATTCCAAATACTGGTATCTGACGGAACTGGCCGCAAAATGTACCGCCAAGCGGATGGTGCCGGATTACATTTCCGCTAAGATCATGAAGGAATTGAAGCAGGGCGAAGTATATCCGTGTATGGGATGCCGTTCTTTCCTGACGGTAGAGGATTCTCAGAGAAACGCGGACGGCAGCCATAAATTCTACGGCAGATTCAACCAGGGAGTAGTGACCATCAATCTGGTAGATGTCGCCTGCTCTTCTGAAGGAGATATGGACCGGTTTTGGGAGATCTTAGATGAGCGGCTGGAACTTTGCCACCGGGCGCTGCGCTGCCGGCATGAGCGTCTTCTTGGAACCGTTTCTGATGTGGCGCCGATCCTGTGGCAGTATGGAGCGCTTGCCCGTTTGAAGAAGGGAGAGAAGATCGACAGGCTTCTTTATAATGGATACTCCACCATATCCCTGGGGTATGCGGGACTGTATGAAATGTGCGTGCGGATGCTGGGGAAGACCCACACAGACCCGGAAGCGCAGCCATTTGCTATGAAAGTTATGCAGAGACTTAACGACAAGTGTACCGAGTGGAAAGAGGCGGAGCACATCAGTTATTCTGTCTATGGAACGCCTATGGAATCCACTACTTATAAATTTGCCAAGTGTCTGCAGAAACGATTTGGGATCATTGAGGGTGTGACGGATAAGAATTATATTACCAACAGTTATCATGTGCACGTATCGGAAGAAATCGATGCGTTCCACAAGCTGAAATTCGAGTCGGATTTCCAGAGATTGTCTCCAGGCGGCGCTATCAGTTATGTGGAGGTTCCGAATATGCAGGATAACATCCCCGCGGTGCTGTCGGTGATGCAGTTTATCTATGATAACATTATGTACGCGGAACTGAATACCAAGAGTGATTACTGTGAGTGCTGCGGCTATGATGGAGAGATCCAGATCAAAGAAGATGAGTCCGGCAAGCTGATCTGGGAGTGCCCAAACTGCGGGAACCAGGATCAGGATAAAATGTTTGTAGCCCGCCGGACCTGCGGTTATATCGGGACACAGTTCTGGAATCAGGGACGTACCCAGGAGATCAAAGACCGGGTACTGCATTTGTAGGAGACAGGGAATGTATTACGGAAATATAAAACCATATGATATCGCGGATGGTCCGGGCGTGCGGGTGAGCCTGTTCGTTTCGGGCTGCCGCCATCACTGTAAAGGCTGTTTTAACGCGGAGACCTGGGATTTCTCTTATGGACAGCCGTATACCAAGGAGACGGAAGAGGAGATCATAACGCTTTTGTCTCCTTCTTATATCCAGGGGTTTACACTGCTGGGAGGAGAACCTTTCGAGCCGGAGAACCAGAAAGAATTGGTACATCTTCTGCGCAGGGTCAGGGAGACATATCCGCGGAAAGATATCTGGTGCTATACCGGCTATACCTGTGATGTAGATCTGATCCCCGGCGGAAAGGCGCATACGGATGTGACGGAAGAAATGCTTTCCTATATTGACCGGCTGGTGGACGGAGAGTTTGTAGAAGCCAAGAAGGATGTGACCTTAAAATTCCGGGGCAGTGGGAACCAAAGGATCCTATATAAGGATGGAGAGGGAAACTGGAAAGAGGACGGGGCTTTTATGGCCTGATTATTTTGGCTTTTTGGAAGTGCGGGAAAGGCAAGAGTATGATATTATATATGAAAAATCTATCGGGAGGAAAAGAGCATGAAAGTATCACAGCGTTTGTATGAGAAAGCGCTCCCCATTTGGGAAAGCTATTTTACCCATCCTTTTATCCAGGGAATGGCAGACGGGACATTAGAGAAAGACAAGTTTCAGTTCTATATGATCCAGGATCATAAGTATTTGATGGAGTACGCGAAAGTATTTGCCCTCGGAGTTGTAAAATCCAGGGACGAAAAAGATATGCGCTTATTCAGCGCCTTTATCGCGGACACTTTGAATACAGAAAATGCGGTACATCAGTTTTATTTGAAGGAGCTCGGAATCACCCAGGAGGTGATCGAGCAGACTCCTATGTGCCTGAACAATGATTCTTATACGAATTATATGATCGCGGTAGCGATGAAAGAAGGACTTGCGGAATTGACTACGGCAGTCTTGGCTTGTTTCTGGAGCTACAAACTGATCGGCGATTATCTTGAGACGGTACCAGGGGCTATGGAGCAGCCGTTCTATGGAAGGTGGGCCAGCACTTATGTCAGCGATGCGTTCCGGGGAGGAAACCAGACGGTGATCGACCTTCTGGATCGTCTGACGGAAGGATATACGGAAGAGCAGATCCAGAATCTGGAGCATATCCTGATCAACTGCAGCAAATACGAGTATCAATTCTGGGATATGGCCTGGACAAAGGGCGATATGGATTACCGTCTGCAGCCGGAAAGCATATAGATACAATCTATAAATAAAGATTTATTTGAATAATCGATTGGAATAGTTAAAGATCTCCATGGTATAATGACTCTGTTTTTGAAAACCTCAAGCGAAAAGCGGCATTAGCGGCCGCCGCAAAGGAAAAAGGAGAGAGAACATGGAGAAAAAATTCACAACAAAAGAAGTTGTAGTAGTGGCAATGGTTGCTGCGGTGATCGGAGTAATCTACACATTGCTGGATTGGGCATATATGCCGTTGTCAGCAGTGCTGGGTACTGTATTTATGGAACTGACTTTTGGAATCTATATGCTGTCGGCGATGATGCCGATGTATCTGGTGCGCAAGCCGGGATTCGCCATCTTTGGCGCGCTGGTGACCGCGGGAGTGAACCTGCTTTTGGGAAGCCCTTATGGTCTGCAGCTTGTGCTGGCAGGGTTCCTGGAAGGACTTGCTGTTGAGATTGGATACGGGGTTGTAGACAAATATCAGGGAAGCATGAAGAACCTGCTGCTGTCAGGAATCCTGGGACCGATCTTTGTGCTGTGCAGAGATGGATTCTTCTGGGGAACTCCCTGGAGCTATGGAGGAGCAGTAGCGGCTGGCGTGATAATCGTCCGTTTCTTTAGCGCTATCGTGATCAGCATCATTCTTGTCAAGGTTATTACCGCAGCTCTGGCAAAAACCGGAGTGCTGAAAGGATTCAAATGTGTAAAGGCATAAAAAAGTCAGAGGAACCGGTCATCCTGGAAATGCGGGATGTAACATATTGTTATGAAGGAGAGACGCTTCCGGTATGGAAGCATCTCTCTTGCTGTTTTTATAAAGGCAAGATCCATGCGATCAGCGGCCCGAGCGGCTGCGGGAAGAGCTCTATTCTTTATCTGCTGAATGGATTGATCCCCCATATGTATGAAGGGAAGCTGGAGGGAAAGGTGTTCCTTGAAAAGGAAGATATTACGTCTGTACTTCCAAGAGAACGGTGTGACAGGATCGGATTTGTCATGCAGAATCCAGAGAGCCAGTTTTGTACTTTTACCGTAGAAGAGGAATTGGCGTTTGGAATGGAAAATCTGGGGTTTGATCCATCTGTGATGGGGGAAAGGATTCAGAAAGCGCTTGCCTTCGTGGGAATGGAAGGATATGAGAAGATGGATCTAAATAATCTGTCAGGGGGCCAGAAGCAGAAGATCGCGATCGCTTCTCTGCTGGTGACAGAGCCGGAAATCCTGCTGTTGGACGAGCCGACAGCCAATCTGGATCCGGAAAGCCGCCGGCAGATCTTTGACCTGATCCTCCGTCTGTCCAGAGAAGAAGGAATTACGATCCTGCTGGTGGAACATAATATCGCGGAGATCATTGACCAGGTGGATTATGTCCTGGCGCTGGATCGGAATGGAACTCCAACGGCCAGCGGCGCAAGGGAAGAGGTGATCCGCCAGGGCTGGCGTGTCCAGGCAGAAGAACAGATAAAGCGCCGGGGAAAGGATCTGTCTTCTGAGGAAGAAGTTCTGAGGATCGAAGGCTTGGAATTTGCTTATCCGATCCCCGGAAAACGGAAGAAAGACAAAGAAAATGGAAAACAGATCATAAAAGGTCTGAATCTGTCTGTGAGAAAGCAAGAATTTCTGGCGATCGTTGGGGAGAATGGCGTAGGGAAGACGACGCTTATGCGGCTGATCTTCCGGATCAATACCCAGGACGCCGGAACGATCCGGCTGTTTGGCAGGCCCGTAGAGAGCTACCGCAAGAAGGAGTTGTATCATCTGATCGGATTGGTGTTCCAGAACCCAGAGAATCAGTTTATTAAAAATACAGTTTATGAAGAATTGATGTTCAGCTTGAAAAGAGTGCGGATAAGCGCTGAGGAAAAAGAGAAGCGGGTCCAGGAAATGTTGGAGAAGTTCCATCTTGCGCAAGAGAAAGATAAAAGCCCCTTTGTGCTGAGTCAGGGCCAGAAACGGCGGCTCAGTGTGGCGGATATGCTTTTGACCCATCAGAAGATCTTGTTTTTGGATGAGCCTACCTATGGGCAGGATTTTGAGAATCGGCAGGAATTGATGAAGGATATGGAGAAACTGGTGGAAGAAGGGATCACCATCGTTATGATCACCCATGACTTATCCCTGGTAAGGCAGTACGCCACCCGTGTGGTGGAGCTGGAAGAGGGGAGCGTGAAGAAAGCTTTGCCGACAGAGGAATATTTTGCCTGGAGAGAAGCGGGCGAGAGAAACCGGAAAGGGGGAAGGTAGCGTATGTTTGCGTACATAGAGAAAGATTCTTTTCTTCACCGAAGAAATCCGATCATAAAACTGCTTCTGATCGTCGCGGTAACGATCATTGTCTGTCTTTCGTATTTCCCGGTCCTGCCATTTCTGACGTTTGTGATTTTTTTCCTTGGGACGTGGGCAGGCGGAAAGATTCCCTTCCAGAATCTTCTGCGCCGGCTTCTGCTGTTCCTGGTGGTGAGCTTTTTATTTATGATTTCTATGCTTGCGCTGCGGGGATTGAACGCAGAGCCGGGAATTGTGTTCCGGCTGTGGATCTTCCAGTGGACCCAGCGGGATCTGGTCCATGGATTTTCTCTTGGATTCCGGATTCTGGCTTTGGTGACAATGTCTATGGGATTTGTGCTGACTACAAGGCCCAGTGATCTGGTGCTGAGCCTGATCACCCAGTGCCGGCTGTCCATCGTTCATGGATATGCTACAATGGCAACTTATCGTTTTCTGCCGGAACTGCAGTCTCAGGTAGACTCGATCCATTTGGCGCAGGAGATTCGCGGACTTCCCTGGAATAAAGGGATATTTTCCAGGTTTACCTCGCCGTTCAGAGTGATGCTGCCTTTGTTCTGCGTGGCAGCCAGACGAGGAGAGCGGGTGGCCTGCGCAATGGAAAGCAGAGGGCTTGGCAGAGAAGGGAAACGGACCTTTTACCGGACTATGAAAACGGACCGGGCGGACTGGGGATTCCTGATTGTTTCTCTTCTGCTCTATGGGGTGCTTGTGGCGGTTCTGGTGAGATATGATCTATTCCGGTTCAGCTTCGCGTCGATCCAGTAGACATAGAGCCGGCGGGGGGACGGGATGTGATCAAAGAGATGGAAATGAATGTAATTTTAAAGGAGGAAGCGTATGCCATACAAACATAAAAATATTGAATATGGGCTGCCCCATGAACGTTATCCAAAGGAGCGGGTGGAGGAAAGTCTTGAAACATTGAAGGGGGTATTGGGCCTGGAAGCGGAACCGGTGGGAATCACCCTGCTGTTCACGAAAGAGGATTATGACCAGTATCCGGTGGAGGAGACAAAGTCGGCAATGCCATATTGCGTGATGGTCAAACAGGCGGCGATGCGGGAGACGGCGATCAAGAGCAGATTAGAGCATCATAAGTGCGATGGGGCGACAACTGCTTTGGCCTTGGAGCCCAGTACGGAACGCATCGAAAGCGGGCAGGAATATTTTTCTTATCAGCTGTATTCTTCTGTGGCAACGGCAGGACGTCTGCGCAGATCGATCAAAAGTCTGCATAGGCTGCAGGTATCTACTTACGGGGTGGCGGTAGTTCCTCTGAAACAGTGCGTACAGACGCCGGATGTTGTGATCGTTATGACCAATGCGTACCAGTCCATGCGTATTGTACAGGGGTATGAATACAATACTGGAAAGAAGCCGGCCATCGATATGGGAGCTATGCAGGGGATGTGTTCCGAATTGACAGTGTCGCCTTATCTGACAGGAGAGCTGAATGTGAGCGTACTGTGCCCAAGCACCCGTATGCTGTGCAAGTGGAGCGAGCACGATATGGGCGTGGGGATCCCGTTTGAGCTGTTTGAGCAGATCACAGAGGGAGTTGTGGCGACACAGCCGAATTACTAGAACGCGGCCTGCCTGCTGCGGGCAGATATTGAATATATAAAGGAATCGCTGGTTCTGTGAAGGAGGCGGGCGATTCCTTTTTGACTATTGATAGAAGCTTTTGCGAGTGTGATATAGGGGTTGCGGTTCTAGTCTTTTTTGTGTTACAATATTGTCACATCAAAATCCCGGACCACTCCAATTCAGGAAATTCAGTGTCCGGATCAGTATGCCGCAAGAGAAAGCGGCACAGTCTCCAAGGTTCAGGGCTTTTCGGCCGGAGATTTCAAGTTTTGATGAAGATACAATTGAAGAGGAGGCTTTTTATGGGGAAAGCAAATGTGGCAGTAAATCAATGGCTGAGTGACGACAGGAGATTTGCGGATCTGTTTAACGGCCTATTGTTTGGAGGCAGAGAAGTAATCCGTCCGGAAGAGTTGGAATGTCTGGATCGGGAAACCGATATGCTGATCGCTGGAAGAGAAAAGAAAGAGAAAAGTGTTCAGCGGTACAGAGATATCGTAAAGCGGTGGGAAAAGGGAGCTACTCTTACGGTTTTAGCCTGTGAGACTCAGGAGAAGGTACATTACGCTATGCCTGTAAGGAACATGCTCTATGACAGCCTGACTTATACGGACCAGATTCGACAGCGGTGGAAACAGACAAAAAGAGAAAGGGAAGAGGGAAATTGGCGATACCCGTGGGAAACCGGCGGGCGCATGACTGGAGAGGAGTATTTATCCAGATTCCGCAAAGGGGATAAGATTCAGCCGGTGATCACGCTGGTCTTCTACTATGATCTGAAGAAGTGGGACGGCGCTTGGGAGCTTTATGATCTATTTCAGATAGATGGGATTACAGGAGATACGGAAATGCTGCGCCAGTATCTTCCCAATTATCATATTAACCTGGTGGACGCGGGGAATATGGGAGAATGGGGGAGGTTTCATACAGATTTACAGCAAGTATTCGGCATGTTAAAATGTAGGGGAAAAAGGGAGGAACTGCAGAAATATCTGTGGGAAAATGAGGAATATTTCCAGGAAATTGATGTAGAGACGTATCAAGCGCTGCGGGCGTTTCTGCATTCAGAAAAACTGTTAAAAGATATAGAAGAAATAAAAGGCTTGGAGAAGGAGGGAAAGATCGATATGTGTCAGGCGATGGAGGAATGGTATGCAGATGCGCTGCGGGAAGGAAGAGAGCGTGGGATGGAAGAAGGAAGAGAGAACGGAATAAAGGAAGGCGAAAAAACAGGAAGGCAGGCAGAGATCCTTTTGGTAGTGAAAAATATGCTGAACAACGGATTTTCTGCTGGTGATATTGAGAAATACACCGGGATCTCTGGACAAGAGATCGAGACGGCCCGGAAGAGTCTGGGGAAGTAATTAAGATTTTAAAGATAAAATGGGAAAAGAAAGCAGCAGGAACTATGGTTTCAAGAGTTCCTGCTGCTTTCTTTTTGTGTCTGGAAATAGTTGGAAAATATTGGAAATAATATAAAAATTCCCGCATGGTATAATTTATACAACAAGACGTTTTTTATATTCCCTCGGGGAACAATTCATATATTTGCGAAAGACTTCAGAATAATAGCTGGGGCCAGAAAAGCCTACCTGCTGGGCGATTTCCGTGATATTGAGAGAATCGGAGACCAGAAGTGAGAGGCTTTTTTGTATCCGGTAACGGAGCAGGTATTCAAAAGGTGTCTGATGCAGTGTTTTCTTGAAGATGCGGCAGAACTCGCTTTTGCTGGTATGGCACGATTCTGCCATCTGATCCAGAGTGATGGGCTCCGTATAGTGGGCATGAATGAATAAAAGAGCGTTTTTTAAACGGGAAATCTGTTTGATTTCAGTCAAACCAGAGCCGGACGAGGACTGGCGCTGCTGGAAGGATTCAAAAACAATGGTCCATAATTCGCAGAGGCGGCTCTTGATATGGAGTTCATAGCAGGAAGATCTTGATTCATAAAAAGCAGCGATTTCCTCTAAGTATTTGCTGAATAAAAGAGCTTCTTCAGTGCCGGCGCGGAAAATGAAAGAAGGAAAAGAATCCGCATTCAGAAGAGGAAAAGTGTAGTTGGTATCAATGTCACTTTTTTCGTACCCATATACTAGATTGGAATTAAAAGTAGCAACGAGATAATGGCAGTCGCTGCCTTCAAACATAGAAGCGGAATGGAGGGCGTTGGAATTTACAAAAAGACAATCCCCTTCCGTGAGATGATAAGTGGTCTGGTTTACCTGATAGACCATGGATCCATCTTGAACAAGCATAATCTCAATCTCTGGATGCCAGTGGCAGTTGAGTCGCCCAAATGGATAAGCAGATAAAGTAATATGGAGAAGATAGATCGGAAAACCATAGTTGCCATGGGGATTTAGTTCTCTCATATTTTTGTCGACTTTGATCTCACGCGGCATATTTGCTGGCATATTGACACCTCCAAATAAAGAATATTGTTATTTTAAACAGGAATATAATTATAGAACAATGGCAAAATTGTTGTTACAATTATACCATCAAAAACAAAATAATGCAAACAAAACGGGAAATATATACAAAAATATGGCTATATTTATGCTCTGAGAGATTTTGGATAAAAAATATCGTCAAGAAGATTGTTATAAAATGAGCAGTTTTGTTATAAAGGTCATTTTGAAAGATTATTTGGGGGAAAAGGAGGAAAAGGTTTTATGAAAGCATTACAGGTAAGTGCGGAATGGAAGCCCAGAGAAGGGTATCAGCCTACGGAAAGGGAGAAACGGGATAAACGGGCGATCATGGGAAGCGATCTGTTTTGTCATCCGAAGCTGGAGTTGGTAGAAAAACCAGTACCGGTTCCCAGGGATGATGAAGTGCTGCTGAAAGTGGGAGGTGCTGCGGTATGTGGTTCCGATACCATGTTTCTGGGGGCCGATGAAAATGATTATACCTATTACTGCGGTCATTGCAAACTACCCGTTGTGATTGGACATGAGTTTTCCGGAGAGATTGTCCAGGTAGGGAAGAATGTTAAAGGATTTAAGGAGGGGGATCTGGTAGTTGCAGAAACAATGAACTGGTGCGGCGAATGCTCTGCATGTCGGGCGGGTCTGTTTAATCAGTGTGAGAATCTGGAAGAAATCGGCTTTTCACTGGATGGAGCTTTTGCGGAATATCTGGTGGCAAAAGAAAAATTTTGTTTTCATGTAGAAGACCTTGTACCTGTATATGGAAGTAAAGAAAGAGCATTGGAAGTGGCGTCTATGGTAGAGCCGACAGCAGTTGCTTATAACGGGATGTTCACCAGAGGAGGAGGATTCCGGCCAGGGGGAAACGTGGCGGTGTTCGGCGCCGGACCGATAGGCCTGTCTGCGTTGTCGCTGGCAAAGGCGGCAGGGGCTGCAAAAATTATTTCTTTTGATAAAAATCCTCTAAGGATGAAACTGGCAAAGGATGTAGGTGCAGACTATGTGTTTGATCCAGATAAATTGTTCCAGGAAGGAAGCAGTCCAAGCGAGAAGGTAATGGAACTTACGAATGGTATTGGGGTAGAGATGGCTGTAGAAGCGACACATCATCAGGCAGAAACGATTCCAGAGATTGAAAAAATGATGAGTGTAGGCGGAACGATTGCGCAAATCGGGATTTCGGCCACAAGGACACCGATTATGTCCACATATCTGCAAAAGAAAGGAGTGAATTATCATTGTTCCATTGGAAGTTCTGGACATGATATCTGGCCGCATGTGATTCGATTGATCGCAAACCGAAGAATTGATCCCAGTAAGTTTTTGACCAGGTGTTATCCCCTGGAACAAGCAATCGAGGCGATCGAGGCGGCGGCTAGTCTGGAAGGCGGAAAATTTGTGGTGACACCGAACTGGTAATGGAAAGATAGATTGGGGGATGGAACATGGGGAAGATAAAGTTTGGCATATGTGAGTGGGCGTCTCCTATCCAGGGGCCATACATTTGCAAATTTGTAAAAGATATGGGCCTAGATGGAGTAGAACTTTTTCAGGGAGACTATGAACATAGTTTCCCCTTATCTAATCCATATATCCAAGATGCTTATTTGGAAGAAAAAGTTAAATATGGAATTGAGTTCTCCGCGGTTGCAGTTAATTGTTTGGACTATTATGGAATTACGAAACCGGTGGATTCTCCCGAGAAAAAAGTGGCGTTGCTGGCGTTAGAAAAATCAGTAGAAATTGCAAAGAGAATGAAACTTCCTTTGATACAGTTTCCGGCATTTGGAGAAAGTCGGATAGAAACGGAGAAAGATTTCCAGGAACTTGTGATTTTTTTGCGCAGAGCATGTCAACTGGCGGGAGAGGCAGGAATCCAAGTGGCAACGGAAAATGCATTATCTGTAAAAGAGGATATCCGGCTCATAGAGGAAGTTGGATATCCAAACCTAAAAATTTATATGGATACGCAAAATCCATATTTGAACAAAGGGTATTTCGCACCGGATATGATACGGGAATTGGGTGACAGAATTTGTGAAGTGCACGTAAAAGATGGAAAAGAAGGAGAACTTAGCGCCGCCCTTCTAGGAGAAGGAGCGACCTCGTATTATGAATCGGTAAAGGCATTATGTGAGATTGGATATCAAGGATTTGTGCATTTGGAAAATTATTATGACCAGCCACCAATGAATCACTGTGATAAAGATGCGATTGAATTAATGAGGCAAGATATTGATATCCTAAAGAAATCTTTTAGAGGTTACAACGGAAGTATTTAGGGAAGGAGGGGGAAATGTGGAAGAACTAGCACTTCAAATGAAAGGAATTTGTAAAAGCTTTTCAGGCGTGCAGGTGTTAGATAATGTAAGTCTGGATGTGAGAAAGGGAGAAGTACATGTACTTTTAGGAGAAAATGGAGCGGGAAAATCTACACTTATTAAAATATTGTCGGCAGCCTATAAAAAGGAAAAGGGAGAAATTTTTCTGTCTGGAGAAAAACTAGATGGTCTTTCAACTAAAGCGGCAATTGATGCGGGAATTAGTGTAATTTATCAAGAATTCAATTTGAATCCCTATACAAGTGTCTATGAGAATATTTTTTTGGGAAAAGAATTTCATAATGGAATTGTGATAGACCGTAAAAAAATGATTTCAGAATCAGAGAAAGTTCTAAAACGTCTGGGGGTTGAAATCAATCCAAAGGCGCTTGTAAAAAACCTAAGTGTAGCACAAAAGCAAATGGTCGAGATTGCTAAGGCGCTTTCAACAGAGTTAAAAATTTTAGTTTTAGATGAACCCACAGCAGCAATCACAGATAAGGAAACCGAGCGTTTATTTGAAGTGATTCGTAAATTAAAAGAAGAAAATATAGGGATTATTTATATTTCTCACAGAATGTCTGAACTATTTGAAATAGGTGATAGATGTACGGTTTTGAGGGACGGAAAGTATATAGCAACATTGGATCTAGTAAATACCAATACAGAAGAGTTGACAAAATTGATGGTAAACAGAGAGGTTCAGTTTGAGAAAGAAAAGAATCCTTATATTAACAAAGAATATTGTGCTCTTCGGGTGGAAAATTTATTTTATAAGTCATTGCTAAAAAATATTTCTTTTCATTTGTATAAAGGAGAGGTACTGGGAGTTGCTGGATTGGTAGGGTCTGGTCGGACAGAAATGGCGAAATGTATTATTGGAGCATATCGAAAAGATGGTGGAAAAATCACTTGTCAGAATGATACTAAGGAATTAAAGAAAAACAACATAAACGATGCAATAAAAAAGGGGATTGTTTATCTTAGCGAAGATCGAAAAGACGAGGGGCTAATCTTAAATCATTCAGTAGCGGATAATATTATTTTGCCAAATTTGTCGCAGTTTGGAAAGTATATTTTGAAAACAAAAAAAATCCCTTCTTATGTGAAAGAGTACATGAAAAGATTGAATGTAAAAGCGACAAGCTATCAACAAGAAGTTCGACGTTTGTCAGGGGGAAATCAGCAAAAGGTTGTAATAGCAAAATGGGTGGCCAATAATGCGGATGTATATATTATCGATGAGCCTACAAGAGGGATAGACGTTGGGGCAAGAGAAGAAATTTATAATATTATTAAGGAATTATCCCAAAAAGGAGGTTCCGTTATTATGATTTCCTCCGATTTAGTGGAGATTATGAAAATGAGTGATCGTATTATGGTAATGCATGCTGGAAAAATAGCAACAATTTTGGAAAATACAAAAAAATTGACTCAAAAACAAATTTTGGAATATGCACTATATGGAGGTGAGCAAAGTGGAAAATAAAAAAGTTGTAGAACTAGCTCAAAATAAAAGAAAGTGGCTTTCAGAAATTGCTCTTTACATAGGTGTCATAGCCATTATCTTAGTATTTACACTTTTATGTAAAGTTAGGGGAATTGATTATCTTAGTTGGAATAATATAACCAATATTGTTGTGCAGTCCTCCATTGTAGGTGTTATGGCGATAGGGGCTTCTATTGTTATTTTGACAGGTGGTATCGATTTGTCTAGTGGAAGTATGTTGGGATTTAATGGAATGATTTGTGCTTTATTGATCGTAAAAGGAGGACTGCCCTTAGGGATAGCATTAGTTTTGACAGTAGTAGCAGGGTGCTTGGTTGGGGCTGTAACCGGAATAGGAATTAGTTATGGAAAATTGCCGGCTTTTATAATGACACTTGGAATTATGGAGATGGCAGAAGGTGGTGCACTTGCACTGAATGGGGGACAACCAATCTCAGGATTACCAGGAGAACTGAATGCATTTGCAAAACTGACAATTTTAGGAATTCCGACGTTTGTCTACTGTTTGATTATCCTATATATAATTATGATATTTGTAATGGGGAAAACTAAATTTGGGAGACATGTATATGCGTTGGGAGGAAATGTACAGGCGGCACGACTATCCGGAATCAATACTAAAATGGTTGAGATTTTAGTATATACATTAGCAGGATTATTTTCAGCGATTGCCGCATTGATGTTACTTGCTAGGTTGGCTTATGCGTCTCCAACATCTGGTAAAGGATATGAGATGGATGCGATTGCCTCTTGTGTAATTGGCGGAATTGCACTTTCAGGCGGACAAGGAAAGCTGAGGAATACATTAGTGGGAGCATTGCTTCTTACAATTTTAAAAAATGGATTACAGATGTTGGATGTATCCGTATACTATCAGCAGATTATTACGGGGCTTGTTATTGTTGGAGCAGTCCTGGTGGATAAATCAGAAGAACGAAAGGCGGAATAATAGAAATAATATTGTCTTGCAATATTACCACGTTATAAAAAAGTAAAGGAGGAAAATTTATGAAAAGGAAAAAAAGGAAAATCATAGCTGAATGTATAGCAATTATCCTGGCCGTTACGTTGATTGGATGTGGAACAGTTGATGATAGTGGAAGTGGAGAGGAGCAGGAAACAGAGAAAAAAGATAGTTACAAATTAGCAATAGTTCCAAATGGTTTGAGTGATCCTTATATGATTATTCTTTCGAATGCGGCTAAGATGCAGTGCGAAGCATTAGGGCATGAAGGAGTTGTCCAAGCTACGAGTGGAGAAGGACTTACAGATGTGGCAGGACAAACAGAACTGATTGAAAATATTATTTCAAATGGAACTTTTGATGGCCTTGTTATGGCAGCCATGTCAGCAGAGGGAGCAAATGTTTCAGTTAAGGCATGTCAAGATGCTGGCCTTCCGGTTGTTATGATGGACAACAACTGTGATCAAGATGCGTTAGAAGCAGATGGTTATGAAAGAATTCCGTTTGTAGGAACTGATAATTATAGCGCCGCCGTAGCAACAGGAGAATGGATAAGAGAAAATTATCCCGAAGGAACTAAGCTGGCTAAAATTAACGGAGAAGAAGGCAATGATAACGGGAACAAGCGGAAAGCAGGAATTGACGATGGGTTAGATGATTGGTGTGATATTGTTGCGGAACAGTCGACAGATTGGTCTGTTGATCAAGGATATACAGCAACACAGAACATTTTGACAGCAAATCCAGATGTAGAAGTTTTTTGGTGTGCTTGTGATGCAATTGGTATTGGGTGTGTAAGAGCATTAGAAGAGGCTGGTGTACTTGATGAAGTCGATGTAATCGGTTTTGATGGGACAATAGATGGATTGAATCTGGTAAAAGACGGAAGTGAAATCGCAAATACTGCGCAGGCACCCGATGTGGCGGGGAAAGAAGCAATAAATGTTCTACTTGAAGTTATTGAAGGCGGCAATCCGGAAATGGTAACAGATAGTGGTTTTGAAATTGTTACAAAAGAAGGAGCCGAAGAAGCCATTAAAAACTTAGAACAATATCAGTAATTTGAAGTGAAGAGAGTTTCCCAGTAAAATTAAATACGTGGTAATATTGAGATAACGAGGAGTTTTGGTGAAAAATCCAAAAGTTTATAACCGCCTTTCGTCATGTGCTTACGAAAGGCGGTTATGTAAAAAAGTGGCTTATTATTTGGAGGGTAATAAATAGTGTTAAATTTAAAAAATAAAAATGTCTTTATAACTGGAGCGGCGAGTGGAATGGGGAGAGCTTGTGCGGTAAAATTCGCGGAAAATGGTGCTAATGTTGCGTTGGCAGATATTGCGGAAGATAATCTGGAAAAAGTAAAACAAGAGTTGCTGCAAAAATACCAAACAAAGGTAAAAAAATATATATTAGATGTATCAAATGAAAATATGGTAAATGATATAATTCTAAAGGCATGGAATGAGTTCGGCGGGATTGATATTTTAGTCCATGCGGCAGGAATAGTTATTTTAGGCTTACTTCATGAAGTAGATAAAAAAGGTTGGAATAAAACAATGTCGGTTAATTTGGATGGAACGTACTTTGTGAACTATAAAATGACAGAATTAATGAAGGAAAGAAAATACGGGAAAGTTATTAATTTTTCTTCTATTGCTGGGAAAATTGGGGAGGGATACAATGTTGCGTACTCTGCATCAAAGGGAGCGGTCTCGCTTTTTACACAGGGGTTAGCACTTGAAATGGCGCCATATAATATTACTGTCAATGCAGTAGCGCCAGGAAAAATTATGACAGAACAGACTCAGGGAGCGGCAAAATGGTGGGCAGAAAAGAGGAACATTACACCAGAGCAGTTTGTTCAGGAAGTGGCTGATTCTGTTCCAGTAAAGCGCTTTGGAACACCTGAAGAAGTGGCTGATTGTGTGCTTTTTTTGGCAAGTGATATGTCGAGTTATATTACAGGGCAGACTATTACTGTTGCGGGTGGACAAACTTTGATTTAAGAGATGCGAGGCGAATTGTATGAAACTTGGATTGTGTACAGGAACATATGCTGACTTATCATTAGACGAAGTATGCCGAATGGCAGTTGAATATGGATACGAAACACTGGAGATTGAAACGTTTGAAAAAGGTAATCTTCATTTAGATATTCATACTATTTTAATAGAAGGAAATGTCAAGAAATACAAAGAAAAGATTAAAGAGTATGGTTTAGAGATTTCATCTCTTGGAGATCATCCAGAAAGCCAATTGGTAATGGGCCCGTATGGAAGAGATACTGATGATATATATAGCGGAACCAAAGAAGAAAAAATTCGATACGGTACAGAGGCGATTATCAAAGCGGCTCAAGTGGCAAATGAGATGGAGGTTCCGGTTGTTGTAGGATTTACAGGATGCGAAAATTTTGGTAGAGTATGCCAGTGGCCGGATGCGAAGGCGTGGGAAAGAGAAGAAGAAATTTTTGCAGAACGATGGGGAAAAATTCTTGATAAATTTGATGAATATGGAGTGAAATTTGCGCATGAACCACATCCTAATCAAATGGTGTATGACATTGAAACCGCACAAAGAAGTATAGAGCTATTGGGGAATCATAAATCGTGGGGATTTAATTTTGATCCGGCTAATATGATGATGTATGGGATAGATGTTGAGTTATTTGTCGATTTGTTTGGGGACAGAATTTTTGGTGTCCATGCAAAAGATGCTCAAATTGTGAAACATAATGTAAGAAAATCCGGATTAAATCCATACGGAAATTATCGAAGAATTGATAGAGGTTTCAGATTCCGTATTCCTGGCTGGGGAAATGTTAATTGGGAAGATGTAATCACAGAATTAGCTATGGTAGGATATTTTGGCGCTCTTACTTTTGAACATGAAGATATCACAATGAGTAGAAAAGATGGTATGAAAAAAACAGCTGATTTTTTAAAACCATTACTTATTGAAGCCCCGTTCGAAGGCCGTAGTGACTTGAATTTTAGATTTTGATATGAGTAAAATTTTTAAAACCTATTATAATTGAAACGAAATACAATGTGCAAGGAAACTTAGACTTATTCAAAGAGAGCTAAAAAAGTAAGAACTTGGTTGAATTTTGTATAAAGATAATCTTAGCTTTATGAAAAGCTATAAGTAGTATGGCAGACGGAAATAGAGTTTTTCTAAAAGAACGGATCTTTGTGTTGCGAGGTTTATGAAAGCAGTATTTTATGGGAAGCTTTAAAAGACGCGATGCCAAGAGATTTTACAAGAAACTTTGCGCCTGAATTGCTAGATATCAAGGGACTTGGATTCGATATTTAGGAGCAATATGAAAATGTAAATCATTAAAACGGGAAGGCACGATAGCTTTCCCGTTTTATCTTCTAGAAAAGAGATGTTTTTAAAAATATGGTTGACAAATAGATAGAAAAGAGATATATTTATCACATAAAAAGCATTTTCATTTCTGACCGTACATTTCTACGCGGCATCTGCCGTATCGGACATTCTGACTTATTCATCGAAGGAAATCTCAATGCTTTGTATCTTGATCAAACAATGCAGAGAGGTTTTTAAAAAACAGAGTCCTCCTGCAGAACACATTTTTAAAGGAGGAAGCTGGATGGAGAGGAAACCAAATCGTCTCTATAAGTCGAGGCTGTTCGTGATGAGGCTGTTCGTGATGATTTTTGAGGACAAAAGAAAACTATTGGAACTGTATAATGCGGTCAGCGGGAAACGATATGAGGATCCGGATCTTTTGGAGATCAATACTCTGGAGAACGCAATCTATATGTCGCTGCGCAATGATCTTTCGTTTCTCATCGACACCAGACTGTCCTTGTATGAGCACCAGTCAACCTACAGCCCAAATCTTCCGCTGCGATTTCTCTTTTATCTTGCGGATCTGCTGTCAGGAATGACGGCAGAAGAAAATCTGTATGGAAGACGGAAAGTACAGATTCCGCCGCCGAGATTTGTGGTCTTCTATAATGGGGAGGAAGACCAGCCGGATAAAAAAATCCTAAAACTCTCCGAACTTTATACGGTAGAGGAAGAGGAACACAAGCTGGAATTGGAAGTGCTTATGTTGAATATCAACCAGGGACATAACCTGGAACTGATGGAAGCCAGCCATACGTTATGGGAGTATGCAGAATATACAGAAAGAGTAAGACAATACACAAAAGAACTGCCTATAGAGGAAGCGGTAGAACGGGCGATCACAGAGTGTATCCAGGAAGGAATCTTGAAGGAATTTTTGGAAGGAAATCGCAGGGAGGCAAAAAACATGAGTATTTATGAATACGACCAGGAAAAGCATCTGCGTCAGGAGAGGGAAGCGGCCTGGGAAGAAGGCCAAGAATGGGGCAGGGAGAATAAATTGGAGGAACTGATTCAGAAGAAATTAGCCAAAGGGAAGTCTGTTCCAGAAATTGCGGAAGCATTAGAAGAGGAAGAAAATGAAATTCGAAGACTGATCTTGGAGATGGAGGAGAGGAAAAAGTAGCCTTTATTGGCCTGCCGAGGCGGTAACAGCCGTTCATTTCACTTTTGCGGGAAAGTGAAATGGACGGCTGTTTTTATCACCTTCCGCAAAATATCAAAGAATATTGTTATTTTATATAGCAATAAATTTATAGAAGTAACATCGATAAATTGATAACATAAATACAACAAAAGAAGCAGATCGGGAAAATCAAGATTTTAGCAAACATAAGAATATTGTTATAGTTTGTGCAAATTCTGTTATAACGGATCCATAGGAAAGGGGATGGAAGAATGAGCGAAGTGATGCAGGATTTTAAAATGCTGAGGAAAAAGACGGAAGAGACCAGATTTAATCTGGTGGCAATGATGGACTATGCGGGGAGCGGACATCCGGGAGGGTCTCTTTCGGTTTTAGAGATTATGACAATGCTGTACTACGGAGGCGTTATGAAATATGACGCAGCGCATCCAAAAGCGCCGGACCGGGATCGGTTCGTGCTGTCAAAGGGACATGCCAGCCCCGCTTTATATGTGATTCTGGCTGATCTGGGATATTTCCCGGCGGAAAAATTAAAGGAGTTTGATGCCAATGACAGTATGCTTCCCAAACACTGTAATCGGCTGAAAACGCCGGGGGTAGAGGCATCTACAGGAGCATTGGGACAGGGATTTTCTATGGCGCTTGGCATGGCTCTTGCTCAGAAGATGGATGATATAAACAAGTATAATGTATACTGCATCCTTGGAGATGGGGAATGCCAGTCTGGAGAAGTGTGGGAGGCGGCCATGGCGGCGGCTAAATATGGACTGGATAATCTCAAAGTGATCGTGGATAACAACCGGCTTCAGATTGACGGGTTTACGGAGGACGTGATGCCCCTTGGAGACTTGAAGGCAAAATGGGAGGCCTTTGGCTGGTATGTGGATGAGTGTGACGGCCACGATCTGAAAGCGCTGAAAGAAGCATTCCGGAGAATGGACGAAGAGGCAGAAAAAGGGGCGTTTCCACAAGTGTTGATCGCTAATACAACCAAAGGAAAAGGAGTTTCTTTTATGGAAGATGAGGCGGACTGGCACAGCCGGAAGATGACGAAAGAAGAAGGAGCTCAGGCATTAAAAGAGGTCCGGCAGACATATGAAGAACTCTTTAATGAAAATATTGATGATTCCATCTTGTTCTTAAACGCGGAGGAACTGGAAGCCTTGAAGGGAGAAGGAGGGAAGTAATATGGCAGAAATGACAGAGCGGACGCTGATCAGTAAAGAAGTGTTTGGAAAAGTGATCGTAGAACTGGCGGAACAAGATGAAAGAATCGTGGTCTGCGACACGGATCTTATGCGGTGTTTTGGGACCAAAGCATTCTCCCAGAGGTATCCGCGGCGCCATATCAACTTTGGAATCGCGGAACAAAACTGTATGGCGGCAGCGGCGGGGATCGCCCTGGCAGGGAAAAATGTATTTGCCAGCTCTTTTGCGAATTTCGCTACGAAGCGGGCCTGCGACCAGGTGAGTATATCCATCGCCTACAACGAGGCCAATGTAAAGGTGTGCGGACTCTATGCGGGGCTGACGGCGGAGAAAAATGGAGGGACCCACATTGGTGTGGAGGACGTGGCCCTTATGCGCAGTATCCCCAATATGTGCGTAATAGAGCCGGCAGATACTTGGGAGTTGGAAGCGGCCGTACGTTTTTTGGCGGAATATGAAGGGCCGGTGTATTTCCGGCAGCCGAAGATGTACTTGAGGAATGTATATGACCATATGCCAGAGTTTCAGCTTGGGAAAGGTGTGACTCTGACAGATGGCTCAGATATCGCAATCATCGCCTGCGGCATTATGACAGGGATTGCCCTGGATGCGGCAGAGCTTTTGAAGGCGGAAGGGATTTCCGCAAGAATCATCAACATGCCCAGCCTTAAGCCGCTGGATGGAGAAGTGATCCGTAAGGCGGCTAGAGAGACTGGGGCGGTTATTACCTGTGAGAACCACAGTGTCATCGGAGGTTTAGGAAGCGCTGCGGCAGAGGTGCTGGCAGAAAAAGGGAGCAAGGTAAAACTCAGACGGATGGGCCTTTCGGATGTGTTCGGCGTGACTGCTTCTCTTGCTTACCAGCTTGAGAAAAACCAACTGACAAAAGAAGCGATAGCGGCAGAAGCGCGCCTGCTGCTTGGCAAATAGAAGAAGGAATAAAGGAGGAACGTTTATGAAATCATTAGATGCATTTTTGCACGGCCCAAAGGATCTAAGACTGGAAGAAGTAGAAGTGGCCGATCTGAAACCAACCCAGATCCTGGTGAAACTCCATGCCTGCGGAATCTGCGGATCTGACGTAGAGTGTTATCTGGGACATTCCAAAGAGGGCCGTTACGACCTGGGGCCTTACACGCCGGGACATGAGTGGGCAGGGGAAGTAGTCGCCGTCGGTTCAGACGTGATTTCTTTGAAAGTAGGCGACCGCGTGACAGGAGAATGTGCCAACTCCTGCAACCGCTGCGATATCTGCAAAGAAGGGATCAACAACTCTTATTGTACAAACTGGAATGAAGTGGGCTTTATGCCAAGCGCTCCCGGCGGAATGGGAGAATATCTCATCGGAGAGGAACAGTTCTGCTACAAACTGCCGGACAATATGACTTATATCGAAGGAGCGCTGGTGGAACCTTGCTCGGTGGCTTATTACAGCCTTTATGGGAGAGACGGTTTCGTGGCCAGGACCGACGATTGTGTGATCTTTGGCGCCGGCGCCATCGGCTTATTTGCAGCGACTATCTGCAAGGCGGCAGGCGCGAAGGTCATCGTGGTAGAACCGATTGAGTTCCGGAGGAAAATGGCGGAAGACATCATCGGTGTAGACCTGACCATTGACCCGATGAATGAGGATGTGGTGGAGACGGTATTTGCCAACACAGACGGGCAGGGCGCATCGCTTATCGTAGAATGTACCGGAACAGATTTCGGCGTTTCTACAACGGTTGATATCGCAAAAGCTCACGCAAGGATCCGCTTCATCGGACATTCTATCGGCCGCAGGATCCCGATCGAGATCGGCAAGGCCATCTGGAAAGGACTGAACCTCCAGGGAAGCGCGGGACAGCCATGGTTTTTTACCAAGACGATCAAGTTTATGAGCCGGGTGAAAGACCAGATTGATTTTACAAAATTTATTACAGCATATTATAAGCTGGAAGATATCCAGGATGCGTTTGACATGGCCATCGAGCATAAAGACCGGGCGGTCAAAGTGATGCTTACCATGAACGAAGAAGAGTAAGGAGGACAAAGATATGGCATACGAGAACAGCATGTGGCTGACTACAGAGAATCCAGCCATTGTATTTGAGAATACAAAGGTAGGACAGTTAAAAAAGAAAATCTGGGATATGTCAGAGGAAGAAGTAGATAAACTTTTAAAAGAGCGTTATGAGATTCCATCACCTTCCGAGATTGGACTGCCCAATACCTATATCCAGACAACGCCAAGATATAAAGTGGTAGAAAAGAGGAAGAAAAATGATGTCGTCCTGGTGCCGGTAGGATGTACAGAATGCCACGGCATGCATACCGTTTCCGGACTGGATACGTTCCAGTGCCAGTCTATCGTAGAAGGCGTGCGGCGCGCGACAGCAAAGGACGGCAGAGAAGTCAGCCTTGCCTATAATCCGCTCCCATATGGAGCCCATCCATACCATCACCTGGGAATGCCGGGGACCGTCATGCTGCCGCAGAGCGTAGCGGTAGAAAATCTGGTAGCGGTCATGCTGGGACTTTGGAATGACGGGTTCCGCAAACAGATTTATATCAATAACCACGGGCAGCTGTGGGTATTGGAGACGGCGCTTCATGAATTCCTTTATCGGTATCAGCTTCCCTGCATCATCCAGGTCATGGACTGGCATCGGGCAATCCGGGAATTCTTCTTCCCATGCGCGAAAGACGACATGGTACAGACGCCATTTGTACACGCGGACGAATGTGAGACTTCTGTAGCCCGGCTGTGCTTCCCGGAGGGAATGGTAGATATGGATCATGTGGAAGAAGCTCATAACAAGGCATATTTTGAACCGGGACGGTTTGATAATTCTACTGATTCGTTCCATCGTCCGCAGCGCTGGAGTGAGACGGAGATGACCTGCCCGATCACATTTAAAGGGACTCCGGAAGGAGTGGTAGGTACGCCTGCTATCGCAGAAGCGAGAAAGGCGAAGCGTCCGATCCTGGCCGCCTGCGAATACCTGACTTACTGTGTAGATGAGATTCTGGGAAGCTTTCCGCCGGGAGAAGTTCCGCCGACAGAGGAAGTAACCCACCGCACCGCGGAAGAAATGGCTCCGTATCTGAAAGAACCTGGAAGTGAAGGATGGCGCTCTGTATTTGGACTTCCCAAGGTAGGCATGTAGAAAAAGAGGTGACGAGGAAATGGCACAGAAAGGTGCGTTAAGTGGAATCCGTGTGCTGGATTTAAGCCGTGTGCTGGCCGGCCCGTTCTGCACCATGATGCTGGCGGATATGGGAGCGGAGGTCATTAAAATCGAAATTCCCGGAAAAGGAGACGACAGCAGAAATTTTGGGCCTTTCGTAAACGGCGAAAGCGGCTATTATATGAACGTCAACCGGAATAAAAAAGGAATCACTTTGAACCTGAAAGGAAAAGGGAAAGACCTGTTTCTTCAGATGGTGAAAGAGGCTGATATGGTAGTAGAAAATTATCGGCCGGGAGTGATGGAAAAGCTGGGGCTTGGCTACGAAGAATTAAAAAAGGTCAATCCAGCGATCATCTATGGCGCCGTGGGTTAATTGAAATCCTTACTGCAACATTGAAGTTGTAACTGCACATTGAAAACTT
>CABPCP010000026.1 GCA_902406105.1 uncultured Mordavella sp. | reverse complement strand
AAGCAAGCAAGCAAGCAAGCAAGCAAGCAAGCAAGCAAGCAAGCAAGCAAGCAAGCAAGAGGATAACTTTGTCTTTTTTTGTCAAGCGGACGGAAAGTTTATACAAATCTCAAAAGCATATTCTGTTTATTTTAGAATAGACAGAATATGCTTTTTGCGTTTTTCGCAAAATTTTAAGGAAAGGAAAGGTGAATATGAAAAAGGGACAACGCAGAAAATGGCTGGCTCTCTTTCTTGCGTTTGCGATGGCGCTGACGTTCATGCCGGGTACGGCATGGGCGGAGGGGAATGACGCCGCCGGTACGCAGACAGAGCCGCAGCCGGGAGCCCCAGAGGTCAGCGAAGAGATCACCGCGCTGCAAGAGCGCATCGATGCCCTGCCGGATGCGGACATGCTCGAGAGCATGACGCCGGATGAGCGGGACGCGGCATATGCTGAGGTGCTCGCCGTCTATGACGCCATCGACGCCCTGGAGGAGGGCGCGGATCAGCTTGATACTGCCAGGCTGGACGCCGCAGCGGAGTGGTTCAACAGTCAGACCGCGCCGGCAGTGGATGAGAATACTGTCGCTACGATCGGCGAGGATGAATACACGACCCTTGCAGATGCGATCGCGGCGGCGCGGGAGGGCGAGACTGTCGTTCTCCAGCAGGATGTGGAAGTGGGAGCATCAATCAATGTGGCGACCAGTATTACGCTTAATCTGAACGGCAAAACAATCACCAATCTGGTAGAAGGTGAACGGCTGTTTTCCGTCACGGCCTCCGGTTTCACCGTGGACGGTACGACGGCGGACAGCGCCATGACGATCCCGGAGAGCAATACAGGCTCCTATGGATTTATCAAGGTTGCCGCCAAGAGTACAGTTACGCTGAACGGCGGGACCTATAGCGGCAATACGGATGACGGCGCGTTTGTGAAGGTATTTCATAACGATGAACTGGACGCCTCCGGTTCAACCGTTGTTTTCAATAACGCTGAGATGATCTCGAATAATAGATTCTTCAGTACGGATACGCTTACTACAGACGCTGAAACGCCCACGCTGCAGGTGACCGGCGGGACCTATACCACCACCGGACAGGCTTTCGGTATGGACGTTCTTTATTCCAGTCCGGTTACCTTTACTGATGCAACCGTGACGGCCGGCACCGGTCCCTGCATCGAAGTGTGCGGTCCGGCGGCGACCTTTACAAACTGTAACTTTACCGTGACCGGAGAGAACAGTAACGGCTTTGGAACAACTGCCGTTGCCGTGAGCTGGAGCGGAACTGCTGAGATCAACGGAGGTACCTATTCGGCCACTAACGGCTACGGCGTATACGTTTACAACAGCGGAGGGAAGATCACCATAAAAGACGGTACGGTATCCGGCGGAGACGCAGCGGTCAGGGCGGATGCGAATGTGCAGGCAAGCTCGCCGCAGCAGTCCACGGTTATCGTAGAGGGCGGCAGCACGGAAGGCGCATGGGAGACCAATGATGCGGAAAACGCGCCGCTGGTTGTTATGGGCGGTACGCATACCGTTGACGTGACCAAGTATCTGGCGGAAGGCTGCACCCTGACAGAAAACGAAGGAGCTTATACTGTGCAGGAGGATCAGGCTGTCCAGGTAGGAGACCAATACTACGGAACGCTGGAGAGGGCCTTTGCAAATGCAGGACAGGGAGACACGGTCAAACTGCTGGCGGACATTGAGCTGACAGAGACGCAGGACGTCACTGTAGCTGACATTACGCTGGATCTGAACGGCAAGACCATCAGCGGCTCGGTTTCATCCACGGGGCTGATTCGCGTGGGGAACGGCGCGTCGCTTACGGTTACCGATTTAAGCAGTGCTGAGACAAAGGGTACGATCACAAATACCGCCTCATCTCTCCCATACTGCCTGCGTATTGAAGAGGGTTCTACTCTCACACTGGAGAGAGGCGTAAATATTACGGATGCCGGAGATAGCCCCAGCGGCGCGGCGGTGTACGTATATCCAAATACAAGCGGAACAAACCTGCCGGTTTTGACGGTGAAAAATGCGAATCTCACGTCAGCAAAGGGTTTCCCGATAAAAGGGCGTAGTAGCTTTTATGTTGCGACCGTAAACATTGAGGGAGGCTATTTTGCGGCTGAGAGCAAAAACGCAACCACATCGTTGTGCAACAGCTTTGCTGCGGGCAGCGTCACCCTGTCCGGCGGTACGTTCGCCAACTGGAGTTCCTCCACAGACAACGCCAGGCTTGCAGATGGGAGCATACTTGTGCTCGATGAGAGCGGCAACGTCACGGTTGCCTCACAGACACCTGCCCAGTATCTGGCCCATGCGGCTAAGGATGACCTCAAAGCTTATCTAACCGATGGCGATCTCTACAATCTGATCCAGGTTCTTGGCGTTACTGACCAAGACATCGAGATTGAGGTTGCCAGTGATGTGGCGCTAACCTATCCAGAGGACAAATACTTCGGCTCGGCGAACGAAAGTGCTTCCATTGCCACTATGACACTGAACATCGCCTCCGATGCAAAAGTTTCCGGCACCATACACCTCAGGGCAGCAGATGTGGCCGTTATGGGAGGAGGTTCCCTGACCGCCCAGGTACTGCCTTACAGCGATCAATTTGAAGTAACAAATGCGGGAAATACGTGGAAGGGGCGTATTGCCGGAGATGCGATTGTGGCAACTGTAAGCTATGACGGCAACACCTATGCTTATACGGACTTTACCAGCGCATGGAGCAATGTCAGCGGCTCAAGTACAGGTACAGAGTATACGATTACGCTTTATCAGGATGTCAGGGCTACTTCCAATCGCGGCCTTTCGACTGCCAACCTAACGCTTGATCTCAACGGGCACAGCTACACCTTCACTGGCACCGGCAATGGCATTACGGTATATAGCGGCAGGTCGCTGAATGTCACTGATTCTTCGGAAACTGGCGGTGGCAGGCTTGTTGCGACCAACGCCAACGTCAATTCCATGCTTTATACGCAGACCAACTCTTCTGGCGCCGCTATCACTGTTGGGGAAAGCGTGACGGTAGAGGGACCCATACTTCTTCTTGGCGATAATCCGACGCTGGATGTCTACGGAACTATAGATACAACCGCTCTTAACAGCGGTGCAATTTATAACAATGGATCCGATGCATCAAATAGCACCATCAACCTTTATGAAGGTTCAAAAGTCAATGGATATTTCATCGGCGTGTATCACCCCGGCACCGGCACGCTGAACGTGTACGGCGGAGCAGAGGTCAAGGGTACCAGCGTGGGCATAGAGATGCGCTCCGGCACATTGAACGTTTATGACGGGGCCCAGATCAGCGGCGGAAATGGCACGCCTTCGAGCGCTGCCAACGGAAGCGGTACTACCACGAATAACGCGGGCATCGCAGTGGCGCAGCACACGACAGGAAATCCGGTGGCCGTGAACGTCTACGGCGGAACGATCAGCGGCGGTTCAGCGCTTTACGAATCGAATCCGCAGGGGAACGGCGCGGACAGCACAGCCCTTATCGAACTGAATATACGCGACGGTATGTTCAGAAACACAAATGAGGGCAGCAAGTCTGTATACAGTGAGACACAGACAGGATTTATCTCAGGCGGCAGATTTACCGATCAGCCTGACGATGGATATATCTATACAGGGCTGGATGCTGTGCCGGTGGGTGATAATACAGGCGACTACATCATCAACCGTCTCCAGAATGTGTACCTGGATGGGGTGAACGGCAGCGACTCGAACAGCGGCAATGACAGTTCCCATGCGGTCGAAACTCTGGAGCACGCCATGAATCTTGTGGCCGACGATGGTGTCATCTATATCTGCGGCACAGTGACCGTGGATGATGAGCTCCTCGTGGACGGAGTGACCATCGAGCGGGCGGACGGCTTTACCGGACAGCTTATCTCTGTGGATGGCGCCAATGCCAGGCTGAGCCTGTCGAACACTACAATCAATGGCAAGAAAGCGGCCGGGACGGAACGCACAGGCTACCTTGTCTTCGTGACAAGCGGCGGCACGCTGGATATCGGGGATGGGACTACGCTCACCGATAACAACACGACTGCCGTATATGTGAACAATAACAGTTATATGAACATGACCGGTGGAGCGATCCAGAACAACACGATCACAAATCCGACACCCGATGGTATCTATTATGGAGGCGCAGGCATCTCCAACGGCGGCACGACAGATATCTCCGGCGGAGTGATCTCAGGTAACCTTGTGACGGACTATGGCGGCGGTGGAATCAGCAATGAGAGAGGAACAGTTACGCTCAGGGGAGACGCGGTCGTCAGGGACAACACCGCGGCCTGGGGCGGCGGCGTTGCTACAATAGGTGCAAAGACAGTACTCAGTGAAAACGCGTCGATCACAGAGAATCAATCCCAGCGTAACGGCGCCGGCGTTTATCTGGAGGGATTCAGCAATTTCGACAATGTGCCGGGAGTCTTCGAGATGACAGGCGGTTCCATCACCGGAAACCAGGTGACAGACGCCGGATGGGGCGCCGGAATCTACGGTTACGATATTGATGGTAATACGATAATCCGCATTTCCGGAGGTGCGATCGAGGATAATCAGTCCGATTATGAAGGCAAAGCCATTGCCATAAGCGGAGAGGGCAGTTATTACGCCAGACTGGAGCTGAGCGGCGCCCCTGTTATTTCGGGCGATGTCTACTATCAGGGAGAAGATGCGGATGGCTATGTCATCCATGTGACAGATGAGTTTAATCCGACAGAGCCGATCACGCTCAACAGGGAGATTGAGAAAGTCGGGATCACCGCGGTGGAGTATGCGGCCGGGCTGACGCCGGACACGGCGCATTTCACAGGCTCCAGAGCGGGCGATATCCTGGAAGTCAATTCCGCGGCCAACTCTCTTGACTGGGCGTTCGCGGCGCCGCAAGTCCGGGTGGAGGCGAGCGGGACGACCCTTCACGGCGGGGGAAACGCGACTCTGACGGCAATAGCGTCTCATGCCGCAGGGGGCGTTACCTATACCTATCAGTGGTGCAAGGACGGAACGGCTATCACCGGACAGACGGGCGATACGCTGACTGTCTCTGAGTCCGGGAGATATACGGTGAAAGTAACAGCTCACAAGGGAGCGGATATTGCATCCGCAGAGACAGAAAGCGTGGCAGTTGTAGTTACTGCTGAGGGTCATGTTTACGTTCCGACCGTAACTAAGCCTACGTGTACGGAGCGGGGATATACCACATACACCTGCAGCTGTGGAGAATCCTACGTAACAGACTACACGGAAGCCACCGGACATTCCTTCTCTGACAAGTGGTTTTCTGACGGCAAGAACCACTGGCATGAATGTACCGTCTGCGGAGCGAAGAAGGACGTCTCTGCCCACACCTTTGAGTGGGTGAAGGTGAAGAATTCCTCCGATGCGGATGCGAGCCATGAGATCTGCAATGTCTGCGGATACGATAAGACGGCGGCAGAACTGTCGGCAAAGACGGGAGACAACCCATATCTATTCCTTTGGATTTTGCTGTTTGGCGCGGCAGGGATCGCGCTGACAGGAGCGATCGCATACCGCCGGAAGAGACAGTGAAGAAGATAAATATAGAGCTTTCAGAAAATAGACAGTCCTAAACAGGAGCAGGTATGATCTTATGTGAGATCATACCTGCTCCTGTTCCTGGATGTGGATATGGATTTTACTGGAACTGGGCCAGACGTTTTTGAAGTTTTGGCCCAGTCAGGGCCGCGAGGAGAATCTTCGTTGTATCTCCGGCCAGATAAGGCAGGACGCCTATAGAAACCGCTTCTGGGAGGGAAAGATCCATTTGCGCGGCAAGCCAGAGAGTTCCGAATCCATAAGTAGCAGTCATGCCAAGGATGATACCAAGAGCTGCAAAAAGCGAAGAGGAAGGAAAACGATCAATGAAAAAGCCGGCGATCAGGACAAGGAAGATAAAGCCGATCAGGTACCCGCCCGTAGGTCCGGCCAGCTTCCCTAAACCGCCTGAGAAGCCGGAAAAGACAGGCAGCCCTGCGATTCCAAGCGCCAGGTAGACGAACAGGCTGGTAAGGGCTTCGTGATATCCAAGGATATAAATGTTAAGCAAGATGACAAGATTGGTCAAGGTAATCGGAACAGGGCTGACAGGAATCGGTATGGAAAGCGGTCCCAAGATGCAGGTCGCGGCGGCGGCAAGTCCGATCAGAGAAAGTTTTTTGGCAGAAAAAACGGCAGTTTTACGCATGGACAGTTTCCCCTTTTTAGTAAAAATAATCTATTGGTAGTATATTTTATAAGCCGCAAAATGTCAACATAAAATATAACAGGGTTTACAATCTGAAATTTTGAAATAAATATATTGTGTGAAATTAGAATAAAAATCAAATATTTCAGAAAATAATTAAAATAATAAAATAAAATGAATTAATAAAAATAAAATTTTAAAATAGTGTTGACAAATAAAAAACTCAGTGATATTATAATATCAATCCAAAGGAAATCCCAAAAGAAAACCTGACGAGAAAGGGTTTTTAAAACGAAGAAGAAAAGATTCGTTAGAAAAGGATTTCAAAGATATTTCATATGTCGGTGAGATATCAAGAATTTGGAAAATGATCAGGAAAAGGAGGCTTAATCCATTGGACAATGTAATTGATTCAACAACTCAATATGTTAGTGGTATGGCAGAGCAAAGGTCCCATAGAATAGGCCTTGATAATAATAGAAGGTAAGTAACCGGTAAGAATCTGGATGAAACGAGAAGTCGGAGAAGAAAAAGAAGCCGGGTAAGAAAGATTAAGATCTGCGGACATATTGAAAAGATACCACATAAGATTCAAAGAGATTTAGAAAATGTGTAAAGAAACATGGACTAAACGATCAGGATTTATATGGAGCTATATAAAACAAAGGTTATAGAAGGAATAACTTAATACGATTACAGACAAATAATAAGGGCACTGGCTGTAATGGAAACGGTTATAGATATAAATAGCCAGGATGAATGTTTTATATAGAGGATGAGGGATATAAATAATGAGATTGAGGATTTTAAAAATCCGAAACTTTGAGTTGAAGTTGTCTGTAAAAGGGCAAAGGGACTGATAATCAAAATTCCTCCGATTGATATAAAATATGATAAAATTAAATAGAAAATAGCCATTATCTTCTTAGAGAACATAGTGGCTATTTTTTTGTAACTTTTTATAATAAAAAGTTACATTATTACCCGTATATTTTGACAACAGCTATTCCATTATGATACACTGATATCAGTGAAATTATAGGAATTTTGTCTATAAAGAATATTTTTGAGGTGAGAGACTTGGATAAATATGAATATCGGGTAAAAACAGAGCAGATGCTCGGACACATGGAGAAAAAGCAATACAAAAAAGCGATGGAGATTGCGGATACCATAGATTGGAGACGGGTAAAAAGCACTTCTATGCTGAATACAGTCAGCGAGATTTACGAATTGTGCGGAGAATTCCAGAAAAGCAGAGATGTTTTGTTTATGGCATTTGACCGTGCTCCGGGAAGCAGAAAGATTATTTACCGGCTGGGGCTTCTCGCGTTGAAGATCAATGATATTGAGGAAGCGTCGGATTGTTATGAGGAATTTGTAAAGGCGGCGCCGAAAGATCCCAATCAGTATATTTTGAAATATAAGATTTTGAAAGCCCAAAAAGCGCCATTAACAGAACAGATCGCAGCGCTGGAAGACTTCAAAAAGGCGGAGTATGTCGAAAAATGGGCCTATGAGTTAGCTAATCTGTATCATGAAGCCGGAATGACAGCGAAGTGTCTGGAAGAATGTGACGACCTGATTCTCTGGTTTAGTGAAGGAAAGTATGTCTATCAGGCGATGGAACTGAAAATGAAATATAAGCCTCTTACTCCGCTTCAGCAGGAAAAGTATGACAGCAGGCCGGGAGCGCCTAAGATTCGGAAGCCGTTAAAGAGGACTGCGCCCGAAGAAACCGCGCTCCGAAGAGGTGAGACACAGAATTATGTAAGGGCAGAAGAGGTTAAAAGCGAGGAAGAGAAGTCGGCAGATGAGACTGCGCAAGAGACAGCGGCAGCGGGGGAGAGTGTTTCTGCTGAAACATCAGAAGATTTTGAAGCTGCAAAGGAGACCTTGGAAGAAACCGCATTGAGTATGGAAGAAGGGAAAGAAGAACCCGCAGAGGGCATCAGTGAAGGCGCGGAAAAAGCTGTACAGACAGAAGAAAAGCAAGCGCCGATCAAGCGAATGGTGAAGGGAGCAACATTAGAAGAAGCGCTTGCCAATGGCGTTGCTATTGCAAACAGTATCAATATTGAAGAAAAAGCAATGGCAGAAAAAGATGAAGAGCTTCGTATCGGCGGACAGATGAAAATTGAGGAGATTCTGCAAGAATGGGAAGAAAAGCAGAAGGCTAACGCAGAAGCTATTGAAAAGCAGAAACAAAAAGATGATGAAAGGTTAAGAAAAGAGAGGGAAGAAGCGAAAAAGCGCCAGGAAGCAGAACGCTTGGAAGTAGAGAGGAAGGCAGCGGAGGCGGAAGCGGCCCGGAAGGCGGCGGAAGAAGAAGCGGCCCGGAAAGCGGCGGAAGAAGAAGCGGCTCGGAAGGCGGCGGAAGAAGAAGCGTCGATAAGGAAGGCAGCGGAAGCGGATGCAGCCCGGAAGGCGGCGGAAGAAGAAGCGGCCAATAAGGTGCCGGACGGAAAAACACAGCGTCTGCCAGACGATATCATGGAATTGGTGGATCGGCTGGAAAGCCGTGTGGCGCGGGCCGAGGAAGATGATCCGGAGGATGATTCCTTTGATATAGAAGAAGAGCTGGAATTAGCAACCGCTGAGGATGAATTTGAAGACGAGGAATCCGACTACGAAGTGGCTGATCTCGACAGCGAGGGTGATTTTGCGGAATCCGATTACGAGGACTACGAAGAAGCCGACTACGAGGAGGAAGAATTCGAGGACGAGGACTACGAAGAGGCTGACTACGAGGAGGAAGAATTCGAGGACGAGGACTACGAAGAGGCCGACTACGAGGAGGAAGAATTCGAGGACGAGGACTACGAAGAGGCCGACTACGAGGAGGAAGAATTCGAGGACGAGGATTACGAAGAGGCCGACTACGAGGAGGAAGAATTCGAGGACGAGGATTATGGCGATGAAGACGACTTTGAAGAAGCCGACTTGGAAGACGAAGATTTTGAAGAAGCCGATTTTGATAAAGATGACTTCTTCGATGACGATTTTGAGGTAAAAGAAACGCCGGAAGAGCCGCTTGAGATCGAGGAACCCTCAGAAGAAGAGATCCAGCGCAGGATCAAGAAATCAAAAGGCGGCGGAGTTCCATTTGACACAGGTTTTGTCGTTACTGGGCGCTATGACTTGAGCGCTACCAGCGAGATTGGACTTAAAGCCGGATTAACAGAGGAGCAGAAGAAACTGTTCTCCTATTTTGTCCCAGTCAGAGGAATGAGCGAGCAGATCGTCGAAGTGCTGGATAATGACCGGCGAGCCAGAAGAGAAGGGACCTCTAAGACGGGAAATCTGTTGGTAGTGGGAAGAAAAGGCTCCGGAAAGACCGTTCTTGCGGTAGATATTGTGAAAGCGATCCAAAAACAGCGAAACCTGAGACAGGGAAAAGTTGCGATTGTTACAGGTGAATCTTTGAATAAGAAAGAATTGACGAATATTATCCAGAAGCTGAAAGGCGGAGCGATCATTATTGAGAAAGCCGGGAAGCTGAATTCTAGAACGATCAAAGAGCTGAACCACTTAATGGAGAGAAAGACAGGAGAAATGCTGTTTGTTCTGGAAGACCAGAGGAAACCGCTGGAGAGAATCCTGACCGCGAATCCGGACTTTAAGAAAAAGTTTACTTCAAAACTGGAACTTCCGGTATTTATTAATGATGAGCTGGTAACATTCGGCCAGACCTACGCGAAAGAAAATGGTTACAAGCTGGATGAGATGGGAATCCTGGCATTGTACAGCAGGATTGATGTTATGCAGAGAGAAGACCACGCGGTTTCTGTCGCTGAGGTAAAAGAGATTATGGATGAAGCGACCGCCCATTCCCAGAAAGCAAATGTAAAACATCTTGCAAGAAGGGTATTTGGAAA
Source organism: uncultured Mordavella sp. (assembly GCA_902406105.1). Taxonomy (GTDB): domain Bacteria; phylum Bacillota; class Clostridia; order Lachnospirales; family Lachnospiraceae; genus Massilistercora. The sequence continues at coordinate 32,485 of CABPCP010000026.1, read as the reverse complement.
GAGTACAGATGCTTCAGACAGAATCATACTAAAAGAAGAAGATTTCAAAATTTAATAAGGTGATGACGGGGTTTTGGCAGATAAGATTTGCCAAAACCCTTTCTTTTTGCGACGCTGTAAAGTATAATAAGTGTAAATTATCATGGAACATAAGAGGGTGAAAATATGTCAAAGAAAAGGAAACGACCCTATGAAATCGGAGAACTTGACCAGTACCTTTTTGGACAAGGGAATCATTATGAGATTTATAAAAAGCTGGGATCTCATATTGTTTCCGATGGGAAAAAAACGGGAGTATATTTTGCTGTCTGGGCGCCGCACGCAAAGGCGGTTTCTGTAGTGGGAGACTTTAACGAGTGGAACATGGAAGTCAATCCTATGGAGAGAGAGGAGCCGCTGGGGATTTATACATGTTTTATTCCGGGAGTAAGGGAGAACACTCTGTATAAATACTGCATTGAGACTTATACGGGAGACTATATATTTAAAGCGGATCCTTTTGCAAATTATGCGGAGTTAAGACCCGGAACGGCTTCCAAAGTCACAGATATCGAGCATTTAAAATGGTCGGATATACAGTGGATGGAGCAGAGGAAATCCTGGGATCATACGAGAGAACCGATGTCTATCTACGAAGTGCATATCGGTTCCTGGAAACGCCATCCAGGCCGTGAGGACGAAGGGTTTTACAACTATCGGGAATTCGCGAAAGAAATCGCGAAATACGTAAAAGATATGGGGTATACCCATATTGAGATCATCGGAGTTGCGGAACATCCTTTTGATGGTTCCTGGGGATATCAGGTGACGGGATATTACGCGCCGACCTCCAGGTATGGGACGCCGGAAGATTTCGCGTGGATGATCAATTACCTGCACCGGAATAAGATCGGAGTGATCCTGGATTGGGTTCCAGCTCATTTCCCAAGAGATGCGCATGGTCTTGCGGATTTTGACGGGACTCCGACCTATGAATACGCGGATCCGAGAAAGGGCGAGCATCCGGATTGGGGAACAAAAATCTTTGATTATGGGAAAAATGAGGTGAGAAATTTCCTAATCTCCAATGCGCTGTTCTGGATTGAGCATTTCCATGTGGATGGACTTCGGGTAGACGCGGTCGCGTCAATGCTCTATCTGGATTATGGAAAGCAGGACGGACAGTGGGTTGCCAATAAGTATGGCGAAAATAAAAATTTGGAGGCGATCGACTTCTTCAAACACCTGAACTCCGTTGTCCTTGGAAGGAATCCGGGAGCATTGATGATCGCGGAGGAATCCACTGCCTGGCCGAAAGTGACTGGGAATGTGGAAGATGATGGTTTAGGCTTCAGCCTGAAATGGAATATGGGCTGGATGCATGATTTTACAGAATACATGAAGCTGGATCCCTATTTCCGGAAAGATAATCATAATCTGATGACATTTGCAATGAGCTATGCCTACAGTGAAAATTATGTTTTGGTTTTGTCACATGATGAAGTAGTGCATCTGAAATGCTCCATGTTAAATAAGATGCCGGGACTTGGATTTGATAAATACGCTAATCTGAAAGTGGGTTACGCTTTTATGATGGGACATGCGGGGAAAAAGCTTCTGTTTATGGGACAAGAATTTGCCCAGCTTAGAGAATGGAGCGAAGAGAGAGAACTTGACTGGTATCTTCTTGCGGAGAAGGAGCATCAGGCTATCCAAAATTGGGTAAGAGATCTGCTGCATATCTATAAACGGCACAAAGCGATGTATGAAATGGATCAGTCCTGGGAGGGATTTGAGTGGATCAACGCGGATGACGGATACCGCAGTATATTCAGCTTTATGCGCCACTCTAAAGGAGGGAAGAGGAATCTTCTCTTTGTATGCAACTTTACTCCGGTGGAGCGGCCGGATTACCGGGTAGGCGTTCCAAGAAGAAAACAATATAAGCTGATCTTAAACAGCGATGAGGAAAAGTATGGCGGGAATGGAGAGAAGCGGCCGCTGATCTATAAGGCGGAGAAAAAGGAATGTGACGGAAGGCCATACTCCTTTGGGTATAAGCTGCCTCCGTATGGAGTAGCGGTGTTTGAGTTTTAAAATAGTGTCTATCAATAAGACGAACGGGAAAGGCGGCCAATTGGCCGCCTTTCCCGTTTCATCTCATAACTCATTTACTCATTCACTGTTCCATCGGTATTTTCTTCTGTGCCGCTGTCCTCAGTCTGTGAGGAATCAGAAGCGCTTCCGCCATCTTCAGAGCTTTCTTCTGAAGAAGAGCCGCTATCGCTGGAGCCGTCATCCAGAGTATTCTCTTCTGCGGAAGCGTCATCGCTGCTTTCGCTGTCCGGCGAGGTTGCTTCATCGCCGGTATCGGATGTTTCGCTATTTTCTTCTGTGGATGTTTCTTCAGAGTCATCCCCGCCAAATAATCCTTGGAAGAAGTTGACGACTTTATCCCACCAGCTTTCGCCTTCAGCGCTTTCCGCGGCATCCTTTACGGAATCCAGCGTGCTGTCGATCACAGCGTTGTCACCAAGGATTTCATCGTTGGTATCGTTAATGATGCCGCCGTCGCTATCGCCGCCGGTAAAGAAATTAGTGATAGAATTCCACAGATTCGCGAAGAAACCATCGTCCTTTCCGGCCAGGTTATCCAGTGTATCTTTTAAAGCATTTACGTCATAATCAAACTGAGAAATTGTCTGCATAAGAGAGACAATCTGGGCCATCTGTTCATCCGTGAGAGTAATACTTAAGCTGTCGGCCGCTTCCTGTACGGAGTCCTGGATTTCGCCTTCTTCCGTCAGGCCATTTTCGATCACGTCCTGCTTGACATCGTTCATCAGATCAGCAGCTTCTTCCTGCCCAACAGAGTCTGCCAGGTCGCCGGTGGTAACGAGCTCTTCTACAGCAGCTTCCTTCTGCTCTTCGCTTAATTCTTCTCCGCTGGCGGTTTCATAAGCCATCATGATCCCCGTTAAGGCTCCGGTTCCGGAGACTTCGATAGGAGAAGCGGCCACGACGTTACAATTCTCCATGCCGGATGTAAGAAGAGTGCTGGCGATCATGGAGCTGGTGACAAAGGTAAGATTGGCAACTTTTACCTGGATACCGCCGCTGTCTGTAGGTTCTACATAGGAACAGCTGTAGGTCCGGGTCCCAATCTGAGATTCTGTGGCGATGCCTTCCATATATTCCCGTTCGTCCGCGTTAGTAACTTCAATAGTCTCTACCTGATCAGCCGAAGTTCCAAAGTATTCATACATGGAATTCTTCTGGTCTTCCGAGAGATTAGCGCCCAGAGTCACTACTTTGGCGCTGTCCGCCTTGGCAGCCATAGGGATGCTGACACAGGTAAGAGCCATTATCAATATAAATGGTACTACTTTTCTAAATTTTTTCATAAGACTGGTGGAACACCATTCCTCCTTTATTGTTTATTCCTTATTTTGGACTGAAAGGTACGAACCTTCCGGCCCAAAGGTACGTACCTACTATATCATAAGTAATAATTTTTGCAAAGGAAAAACGACTTAACAATTTGTGAAGATTTCTTGTAGCCGCTGTTCAAAGACGGATTCACTGAGTATCCCTTTCATGGTCTTGATGACTTTTCCGTTTTTAAACAGCACAAAAGTGGGGACGATATCCGCCCCATACTTGGCGGCGAGAAGGGGGGACTCATCAATTTCAACCTCATAGAATTTGATGCGGCCCTGGTTTCGGGCCGCCACATCCTCAGCCACCGGTTTCATCATCGCGCACTTTCCGCACCAGAGGGCATAGAACATGACAACGGATGGATAGGGGGTGCGCGCTATTTCCATTTCAAAGTTTTGCGTTGTTAAATGCAGCATTTTTATTCAACCTCTCCTGTCTCAGAGAAGGGAATTCCTGTCAATGCCGGCAGTCCCGCTGGTGATGGGATTCCGTGTGATGATGGGAGCCTGCCTGGTGATGGCAGTCTGGATTTAGTATCATATAGACTTCTCTCATAGAATTCCTGACACAGGAAAACTTACGGGCAAACTTCCTTTTTCGATATGCGATTCCACACAATTTATATTTCCAGGATTTTCCGCATTTTCTGCTCATAGCAGCCTCCGGGACAAATGATTCACTATTAATATATGCAGCGGGCGGGATCAGATTGTCTCCGAGCGGTCAATTTGCAGATAGGATGATCCATGGAAGAGAATTTTTCTTCGTATTCTGTCATAATATTCCCTTTGGACAGGACAGGATCTTGATGAAGGTCGAAGGTACAGTCCGCCAGATTCCAGACGGAGGAAGTCTGGATCTGTTCCAGTGAGAATTCAAAAAGCTCCCGATTATCCGTTTTGAACTCGATCTGTCCGCCGCTGGCGAGGATTCTATCATATCTTTTCAGGTATTCTGCTGAAGTCAGGCGGCGTCTGGCATGGCGCGCCTTGGGCCAGGGATCGGAAAAGTTCAGATAGATCCGTTCCACTTCGCCTGGGCCGAAGACTTCTGTAATGTCAGCCGCATCCATACAGATAAAGCGAAGATTAGAAGGCGCGCCGCTTTTAGAGGCGCGCAGCGCCGCCAGTTTTTCTACCGGCCGGAGAAGGACGCTGGAGTATCGTTCAATACCAATATAATTAACAGAAGGATTCCTTGCGGCCAAAGTGAGGAGAAACTGGCCCTTCCCCATCCCAATCTCGATATGGAGAGGATTGGGCTCCTGGAAGATATCCTGCCGGAAACGGCCCTGGAAACGGGCAGGATCCTTGATCACATCTTCTGAATTTTCTAACACGCTTTCTGCGCGGGGGATATTTCGAAGTCTCATAAAAACGGCTCCTTTCATACGGGGATTTTGTGCCTCTTAGTTTAGCGGCTGGAAAGGAAAAAGTCAAATCAAACGCCGAAAAGACAAAGATTTGGAAACCATGTCTTTTTTGGTTATTTTTTATGTAAAGTTTTTGCTAATAATTCTGTTTTTGGGGAAATTTACTCTGGAAATTTAAAAAAATAAGTGTATTATGTATTATAACATGAGAAAATGTGCTTTTACCAGAGCGGAAACGGAGGCGTCATATGGAGTCTGTTATTGAAAAACTGGCTGAGATCGAGAAGACTGCGGAAGCGATCGTGGAGAAGGCCCAAGAGCAGAAATCCGAGATCGAGAAAGAGATACAGGCCAAGAGAGATGAATTCGATCGAAAACTGGAAGAGGATACCCAGAAAAAATTAAGTGAAATCCGTGCCGAAGGAGAGCGGAAGGTGAATACTCTGCTGGAAGAGGAACGGGAAAAGAATTCTTATATGATAGAGAATCTGAAGAAGGAATTTCAGGAAAGCCATAAGGCTTACGCTCAGGCAATCCTGAAACAGGTATTAGAGGTGTAAAAGATGTGTAGCCTTATGACATACAGCGGAATTGTGACAAAGATCAGGGCGATGCAGGCGAAGCTTTTAACAGATCAAGATTTCGAGACGATCGCGGGACTTAGGAGTGTCCCGGAAGTTATCGAATACCTGAAGGAAAAGCCGGCATATGCGGATTATCTGAATCAGATGGATATTTCTCTGTATCACCGGGGAAATGTTGAGAAAATCCTTATGCAGTCCCTGTATAATGATTATACAAAAATGTTCCGATTTGCGGGAATGGAGCAGAAAAAGTTCTTAAAGCTGTATTGGAAGCGGTATGAGGTGATGCTGATCAATTACTGCCTGAGGATTGTTTTTAACCATTATGAGAAACCCTTTGATCTGAATTACAGTAAAGCGATATTTGATCGATATTCTCAGATTTCCATAGAACGGCTTATCACATCCAGAAATATTGAAGAATTGGTAGATAACTTGAAGGATACGGAGTATTACGCTCCGCTGAAGAAGATTCGGGATTCGGAAAAGAGTACGCTTTTCGACTATGATCTGGCGCTGGATCTTTATTATTTTTCTACTCTCTGGAAGAAAGAAAAACGGCTGCTGAAGGGGAAGGAAAAGGAACTTTTTACCAGAGATTTTGGGACTAGGATCGATCTTTTGAATGTGCAGTGGATCTATCGAGCGAAAAAATATTACCATATGGTACCGCCGGATATTTACTCTTTAACAATTCCGATCCAGTACCGTTTGAAGCACGAAGAGTTTAAGGCGCTGGTGGAGGCTCCTACGGTGGAAGAGTTTGTCAAGCTGATGGAAGAGACTTACTATTCCAGGCATTACCAGTTGGAAGACGAGAAAAAGATGGAGCAGATATACCGGGATATCGAGCGTCGGCTGTATCTGATGGATCGGCGGAGAAATCCGTACTCTGTGGCAACGATTAATACTTACCTATTTCTAAAGGAAGAAGAGATCTATAAATTGACAACGGCTCTAGAATGTATCCGTTATGGCCTGTCATCAAGAGAGACGTTGGCATATATAGGAGGTGTGATTCAATGATTGTAAAGATGAAGTTCATAAACATCAGCGGTCCCAGAACAGATATCGACCGGATGTGCGACGTTTATCTTTCCAAGTATGAGATGCAGCTTGAGAACGCGGTCACAGAACTGCGGACAACCCAGAACCTCCTTCCCTTTGTGGAGGTGAATCCGTATAAGGAGCCGTTGGCAAAGGCGGAAGAATTTGCGGCGCTTCTGTCATCGGGAGACTATCATACGGATCATACTCTTACAACGGAGGAAATTCTGGCGCTGATTAGGAATGTGAATCACGATTACCTGGATATACAAGAACGGAAAGAACTTTTAAAGAAGAAAAAAGAAGAACTGACAGGAAAGCTGAATGTGCTGGAGCCTTTTCGTTCGTTGGAACTGGACGTCCACAAGGTGCTGCATTACCAATATATGCATGTCCGGTTTGGAAGGATTGACGTTGATCACTACCAAAAATTGGAGAAATATTTGTTTGATGATCTGAACGCCATATTTTTAGAGGGCACGCGTAATGAGAACTACGTATATGGCTGCTATTTTGCGGCAAACTCGGATACCAGCCGGATAGACGCGGTTTTCAACTCTATGCATTTTGAACGGATCACAGTCTCAGATGAATATGTGGGGACCCCGGAGGTGGCCTGTCAAAGCCTTCAGGAGGATATTGAAGCAGCACAGACGGCCATTGATCAGGCGGAAGAGGATGTCCGTTCTCTGATGGCAAGTCATGGCGCGGAGCTGATCGGCGCAAGAAAGAGACTGGAAGAGCTGTCTAATAACTTTGATGTGCGGAAGATGGCGGCTAGAATTGAGGATGACAATAAAGAAGACTATTACATTCTCTGCGGATGGATGGGAGAAGAGGATGTAGAGGCTTTTCTTAAGGAGGCGGAGAACGACAGCCGTGTGTTGATCGTAGTAGAAGAAGAGAGGGAGAAATTCTTCGGAGATCCGCCTACTAAACTGAAGAACCCTAAGTTCTTCAAGCCGTTCGAGATGTTCATCAAGATGTATGGCCTTCCGGCTCATGACGAGATGGATCCGACCATGTTTGTGGCATTGACGTATACCTTCATCTTCGGAGCAATGTTCGGCGACGTGGGGCAGGGATTGTGCCTGTTTGTATTAGGAGGGATCGTTTATCTGAAGAAGAAGATCAATCTGGCAGGAATCATCTCCATTGCCGGTGTCTTCTCCGCGTTCTTCGGATTTATGTTTGGAAGTGTCTTTGGATTCGAGGACATACTGCCCGCGCGGTGGCTGCGGCCGGCGGAAGCGATGACGGATCTTCCTTTCATTGGACAGCTGAACACCGTGTTTGTGATTGCTATTGCTTTTGGTATGGCGCTGAATCTGCTGGTGATGATCTTCCATATCATCAATGCGGTCCGCGCCCGCGATACGGAAAATATCTGGTTTTCCAACAATGGAATTGCGGGACTGGTGTTCTATGGATTCCTGGTGCTGACAATTGTTTTATTTATGACAGGGCACAAGACACCGGGAAATATTATGATGGTTATTTTCCTGGGGATTCCTATTTTAATCTTTTTGTTTAAAGAACCGCTGACGAATCTGGTGGAGAAAAACCACAAGAAGATTGAAGAAGGAAAAGTTATGTTCCTGGTACAGGGATTTTTTGAGTTGTTTGAGACTATGCTGAGCTATTTTTCAAATACCTTATCCTATGTGAGGATTGGAGCTTTTGCGGTCAGCCACGCGGCGATCATGGAAGTTGTACTGATGCTTTCCGGCGCTCAGGAAGGAAATCCTAACTGGATCGTTGTTGTGATCGGCAATATCATTGTATGCGGTCTGGAAGGCATGATCGTAGGGATCCAGGTACTCCGTTTGGAATATTATGAGATGTTCAGTCGATTTTATAAAGGAACTGGACGAGAGTTTAAGCCATTTAACAATCACAGTAATAAATAGAAAATATCCAGTCATTTATTTTAAGGAGGAAGTAAAGTCATGACAGTAACAGTGAAAGTTTTGTTGATCGCAACCTTGATTCTCAGTATTGTAATGCCGTTTGGGTATTACCTGATCGGTGAAAAGAACAAAAAGCGCTATAAGCGCGCGATCGGAACGAACATATTTTTCTATTTTGGCGCATTTATTGTGGCAGGGATCATGCTGTTTTCCGGCAGTCCTGTACAGGCGGCGGATGCCGCTGCGGGAGCTGCTTCCAGCGCAACGGGATTTGGCTATCTTGCGGCCGCACTGTCAACCGGTTTATCATGTGTGGGCGGCGGTATCGCCGTAGCAAGCGCGGCAAGCGCAGCTCTTGGAGCCATCAGCGAGGACTCCAGCGCGCTTGGTAAATCTTTGATCTTCGTAGGTCTTGCGGAAGGTGTTTGTCTGTATGGACTGATCATCTCCTTCATGATCTTAGGACAGTTGTAGAATGAAAATGTATTTGATCAGTGATAATGTCGATACTCTGACGGGAATGAGGCTTGCCGGCGTGGACGGCGTAGTTGTCCATGAGAGAAATGAGCTGAGGGAAGCCATTGAAAACGCTATGAGCGACAAGACAGTAGGAATTATTCTGCTGACTGAAAAGTTTGGCCGGGAATTTCCTGACCTGATCGATGAGATCCGGCTGGAGAATACGATGCCGCTTCTGATCGAGATTCCTGACAGACACGGAACCGGACGTAAAGAAGACTTTATCACTTCCTATGTAAACGAAGCCATCGGCTTAAAACTGTAATAAAGAAGGTGAACAGGCGTGACATTAGAAGAGAAGACCGCGCATTTGCAGGAAGCTGCCATGAAAGAGGCAAGAGCCCAGGGAAATGCGATCATCGAACAGCATAGAAGTGCTTTGGAAGGTGTGTTTGAACAGCATAAAGAAGAAGCGATCCGGCAGTCTGAGACCAGGCTTAAGGCCGAGACGACCCATGAGAAACAGCAGCTCAATATGGCCGTCTCCAAAGCGCAGCTGCAGTTAAAGAGAGAATTGAGCAAAGTTCAAAATGAATTGAAGAAGGAATTATTTGAAGAAGTGCGCCAGATGGTGGCTGATTATATGAAGACGGAAGAGTATAAACGTCTTCTTGTGGAATATATTGAGAAAGCGGCCGCGTTTGCTGGAAGCGAGGAAATGACGATCTATATCAATCCAACAGATGCGGATAAGAAAGATTATCTGGAAGAGCATACCGGATTCACTCTTACGGTGAGCAAAGAAGATTTCATCGGCGGAGTAAGATGCGTCATCCATGGAAGAAACATTCTGGTGGATCATGCCTTTAAAGGCGCTATCGAACGTGAATACCAGAAATTCTTGTTCAAGGGAGGTACGGGCGTTGAATAGTAAGAAAACGGGAACAATTTATGGCATCAATGGTCCGGTCATCTACTTGAAGGGAAAGACAGGATTTAAGATGTCAGAGATGGTCCATGTGGGCGAACAAAAGCTGGTGGGCGAGGTTATTTCCCTGGATAAGGACCGGACTACGATCCAGGTCTATGAGGAAACGTCCGGGTTGAGGCCGGGTGAATCAGTAGAAGCCACAGGAGCGGCGATTTCTGTAACCTTGGCGCCTGGGATTTTAAATAATATTTTCGATGGAATTGAGAGGCCCCTGGAGCGGATCGCGGACAGCGGAGGAGCATTTATCACCCGCGGTGTCAGCGTGGATTCTCTGGACCGGAAGAAATTATGGGATACCCGCATTACGGTAAAGCCAGGCGATGCGGTGCGGGGAGGAACGATCATTGCGGAAGTTCCTGAGACCTCGGCTATTGTCCACAAATGTATGGTGCCTCCTAATGTGGAAGGAACGGTGGTGGAAACTGCCGCGGATGGGCAGTATACCATTGATGATACGATTGTAACGCTTGAATTGAGAGACGGATCGAAGAAGGAACTGTCTATGACCCAGCAATGGCCGATCCGCGTGCCAAGACCGGTCAATCACAGATATTCTGCCAGCGTTCCGCTGGTGACAGGCCAGCGGATCTTGGATACGATGTTCCCGATCGCAAAAGGGGGAACAGCGGCAATCCCAGGAGGATTCGGAACGGGGAAAACCATGACCCAGCATCAGATCGCCAAATGGTCGGATGCGGACATCATTGTCTATATCGGATGCGGCGAGCGCGGAAATGAAATGACGCAGGTATTGGAAGAGTTTGGAGAACTGGTGGATCCACGAAACGGGAATCCGCTGATGGACCGGACGGTGCTGATCGCCAATACCTCTAATATGCCGGTGGCGGCCCGTGAGGCTTCCATCTATACAGGGCTTACTCTGGCGGAGTATTATCGGGACATGGGCTATGATGTAGCGATTATGGCAGATTCTACTTCCCGATGGGCGGAAGCTCTGAGAGAGCTGTCTGGGCGTCTGGAAGAGATGCCTGCGGAAGAAGGTTTCCCGGCTTATCTGGCTTCCCGGCTCTCTGCGTTCTATGAGCGCGCGGGAATGATGCAGACCTTAAACGGTGAGACAGGCTCCGTGTCGATCATCGGCGCGGTGTCTCCTCAGGGCGGAGACTTTTCTGAGCCGGTTACACAGAATACGAAGCGGTTTGTGCGCTGTTTCTGGGGATTGGATAAATCATTGGCGTATTCCAGACATTTTCCGGCGATTCATTGGCTCTCCAGTTACAGTGAGTATTTGACAGATTTAAGCGGATGGTACGCAGACCATGTTTCACCCAAATTTGTAGACTATCGGAACCGTTTGATGGCTCTTTTGAATCAGGAGAGCAGTCTGATGGAGATTGTTAAACTGATTGGCGGAGATGTGCTTCCGGACGACCAGAAGCTGGTGCTGGAGATCGCCAAGGTGATCCGTCTTGGATTTCTGCAGCAGAATGCGTTCCATAAAGACGATACCTGTGTGTCTTTGGAGAAACAGTTTAAGATGATGGATGTGATTCTGTATCTCTATAAGCAGAGCAGAAAACTTGTGGCTATGGGAATGCCTATGTCCGTATTGAAGGCAGAGGGCATATTTGAGAAAGTGATCGCCATCAAATACGATGTGCCGAATGATAACCTTCAGATGCTGGATCTTTACAAAAAAGATATCGATGATTTCTATAATAGAGTAATTGAGAAGAACGGATAAAGGAGGGACAAAATATGGCAATCGAATATCTTGGACTAAGTAATATCAATGGCCCTCTGGTTATTCTGGAAGGAGTGCAGGACGCCTTCTATGATGAGATCGTGGAGTTCATCGTAGAAGGTGATACCCGGAAGATGGGGCGTATCGTGGAATTGGATGAGGATAAAGCGATCATCCAGGTATTCGAGGGAACGGAGAATATGTCCCTGAATAATACCCATACGAAGCTGACAGGACGTCCCATGGAGATTGCGGTATCTCCAGACATGCTGGGCCGTACCTTTAACGGTATCGGCGAGCCGATCGATGATCTGGGACCGATCCTGTCGGAAGATCTGCGAGATGTGAATGGCTTGCCGCTGAATCCGGTCCGCAGGGAGTATCCGAGAAACTATATCCGTACCGGTATTTCCGCTATTGACGGACTGACTACACTGATCCGCGGGCAGAAACTGCCGATCTTCTCCGGGAATGGTCTTCCTCACGATCAGCTTGCGGCCCAGATTGTAAAGCAGGCTTCTCTGGGAGAGGATTCAGAAGAAGAGTTCGCTATCGTATTCGGAGCTATGGGCGTCAAGCATGATGTGGCGGAGTTCTTTAGAAAGACATTCGAGGAAAGCGGTGTTTCCGATCATGTGGCAATGTTCCTGAATTTGGCTAATGATCCGGTGGTTGAGCGTCTGATCACGCCGAAAGTGGCGCTGACGGTAGCAGAATATCTGGCATTTGAATGCAATATGCATATCCTGGTTATCCTGACGGATATGACATCCTTTGCTGAGTCGCTGCGTGAGGTATCTTCTTCAAAGGGAGAGATTCCTTCCAGGAAGGGATATCCGGGATACTTGTACAGTGAACTTGCGACTATTTATGAGCGTGCGGGAATCGTAGAAGGCGCAAGCGGGTCTGTGACCCAGCTGCCGATTTTGACTATGCCCAATGATGATATTACCCACCCAATCCCGGACTTGACGGGATATATTACCGAAGGACAGATTGTTCTTGACCGAAACCTGCATGGGCAGAGTGTGTATCCGCCGATCAGTGTTCTGCCGTCCCTTTCCCGTCTGATGAAAGACGGCATTGGAGCGGGGTATACAAGAGAAGATCATCAGAGTTTGGCGAACCAGCTTTTTTCCGCCTATGCAAAGGTGGGCGAGGCCAGGAACCTGGCGTCTGTTATAGGTGAGGACGAATTATCGCCGTTGGACAAACAATATCTGAAATTTGGCGAGGCGTTTGAACAGCGGTATATTGGCCAGGGGCCGACAGAAAACCGGACCATCCAGGACACCCTGGACTTAGGCTGGGAACTGCTGGGCTTGCTGCCGAAAGAAGAATTAGACAGAATAGATACAAAACTGATCGATCGATACTATCCACGTGAAGCTGCACGTGAAGCAGACTAGATATGGCGACAGGCACGGGAAATGCTTGCATTTATCCGTGGATGGAGTCATATCTGGGGGCGACGTGAACGAGAGCCCGTAAGGGCGCGAGTTGCACAGTCGCAAGTCTGCGAGCGGGAAATGGCGGTGGGGCCGCCAAGGTTATTGGTTTGACGGAAAGGGAGTTGTTTTATGGATCCGAGAGAGTTCCCTACAAAAGGAAATCTGATGCTTGCGAAAAATTCGCTGGCGCTTGCCCATCAGGGATATGACCTGATGGATAAGAAGCGGAATATTCTTCTAAAAGAACTGATGAGCCTGATCGATGAGGCGAAAGAGATTCAGGAAAAGATAGATACCACATTTACGAAAGCGTACGCCTGCCTGCAGCGGGCAAATATTGAACATGGCATCAGCAAGGTGCAGGAGCTGGCTTATACGGTGCCCATTGAAGAATCTATCCGGATTCAGACGCGGAGTATCATGGGGACGGAGATTCCTCATGTAAAGTATGATGCAAAACAGAATGACCTGACTTACTCCTTCAGTACGACCCACGAGTCAATCGATATTGCAAGAGAAGCGTTCCGGGAAGTAAAAGATCTGACGATCAAGCTGTCCATGGTGGAGAATGCGGCGTACCGTCTGGCTACAAACATCAAGAAAACACAGAAGCGGGCGAATGCGTTGAAGAATATTACCATACCAATGTACAGCAACCTGGTATATACGATCAATAATGCTCTGGAAGAGAAGGAAAGAGAAGAGTTTACCCGTCTGAAGGTGATCAAAAGAATGCAGACCGGGGGGAAACATTAAAAAGGGACAGGGCATTTTTAATTGGGGCCGGGGGATTTTTAAAAATCCCCCGGCCCTTTTTGACTTTTCGATGAATCCGATATTGTAGAATGATATGACAGAAAATAGGTATCCGCACAGCAAGCCGTTTCTGCCGCCTGGAGATTCCGGCTGATATAAGAGAACAAAGTTATCTGCCGAAAGAAGATGCCTTTTTATATCCAGGGCATCTTCTTTTTGTCTTTTTGAAAAAGAAACAGCCTACTTGCACTTATTTCCAAAAAACATTACAATAATGATACTATGGATGAATTAAGATATATTTTAGAGGATAATTTAAATAGTGAATTTCTTTTTGCGGTGCTGAGCAACCCAAGAGAGCTGGAAGCGCCATCCAAGGTGAGAGTTCGCCCAGTCTTAAGAAAAGACCGTCTGGTATATCAGTTTGAGGCGTTTCGCGGCGCCCAGGTGTTTCACCAGAATCTGGAAAAGGAAGAGGCGGGCGAAAAGATCATGGAATATATGCAGACTTTCCGGCAAATGCAGTTGGAGACTCAGGGATGTACGGTGTCCGTTCTGGTGAGCAAGAAGGGAAAGACAACGATCAAGACAAAGCTCCGGGCGGCCAGAAAGGCGCCGGCCAATCTGGAGCATAACCGGAAGAAACAATATATTCTGGAGGAAGGGACCTATGTTCCCTTCTTACAGGATCTTGGCGTTATGACGGCGGAGGGGAAGATCGTCCGCGCTAAATTCGACAAATTCCGGCAGATCAACCGTTTTCTGGAGTTTATCCAAGACATTCTGCCTCAGCTGCCCAAAGGACGGGAAATCCGGATCCTGGATTTTGGCTGTGGGAAATCATATCTTACTTTTGCGATGTATTATTATCTTCATGAAATGAAGAAATATGATGTCCGTATCATTGGATTGGATCTAAAGAAAGATGTGATCGAGAAATGCAATCAGCTGGGACGGAAATACGGATATGAAAAACTTCGGTTCTTGGAAGGGAATATTGCGGATTATACAGGGGCGGAAGAAGTGGATATGGTGGTCACCCTTCATGCCTGTGATACGGCGACAGATTTTGCCCTGGCAAAAGCCGTGGGATGGAACGCGAAAGTAATTCTGTCCGTGCCCTGCTGTCAGCATGAACTAAATGGCCAGATGGAGAATGAGACTCTGGCGCCCATTTTGAAATACGGTCTGATCAAGGAGCGGATGGCAGCTCTTTTGACAGACGGGCTGCGTGCCCAGTATCTGGAGCGGGAAGGTTATGACGTGCAGGTGCTGGAATTTATTGATATGGAACATACACCGAAGAATATTCTGCTGCGGGCGGTCAGGACCGGGAAACCGGGAGAAAATGAGGGGAAGATCAAAGCCTGTGAAGAATTTTTTCATGTGTCGCCAACACTGGGGCGGCTATTAGATAATAAAGGGGATTTGCAATGAAGATAAAAAGACGTTGGAAAATACGGCTGATCAACGCAGGGATCCTGACGGGAGTCTTTCTTGCGGCGGTCATCTTTTTCAGCTATCTGACAAACAATGGGAACGACAGTATGACTGCGGATATGGGGGCGGCTACTTATCCGCAGGTCTCTTTTTCCTGTGATGGATATTCGCTGAATAGTGTGCCGGGGTATGCAAAAGAAATGGATATCCCTTCTATCCGGGACGCTATTACACCTGTAAAAAGTCAGGGGCTGGAAGTAGAGATCCAGCCGTATGAAAATACGATCAGCAGCGTGGAATATAAAGTTTACACGCTGGATGGGAAAGAAGTCCTTCTGGAAGAGACGATCCAGAAACCGGGAGAAACAGAAGTTTTAGATCTGTCTCAGAAAGATATTCTTTCGGAAGAACGGGTTCTTCAGCTGATCCTGCACGTTTCTGGAGATAAAGAGGTTTATTATTATACCAGGATCGCTGCAGAGGAAGGTACAAACGTGTCCCAATGTCTCAACTATGTCCAAACGTTCCATGAAGCGGCGCTGAACCAAGGAGAAGGCGCGCAGATCAGTACGGCGATTGAACCAAGTGAAGAGGGAGACAATACTACATTTGCCCATGTGACGATTCATTCGGATTACAATCATGTGACCTGGGGAGACCTGGCTCCGCAGGTAGAAGGCGGCGAGCGCTGGAGCATCAAAGAGCTGAGAGGGACTTATACTTGTGTACAGCTGGAGTATATGGTGCGCTGTAAGGGCGAAGAAAATGAGGATGATCTGTACAAGGTTACTGAATATTTCCGGGTCCGCTATGACAGCCAGCGGGATCATACTTATCTGCTGGATTATGACAGGCAGATGGAACAGATCTTTGATCCGACCCGGCAAGTATTGAGCGCGACGGGAATCCTGCTTGGAATTGCGGACTATGATGTGCCGTATGTGATCAATGAAGACGGAACCATTGTTTCTTTTATACAAGCAGGCGAGGTGTGGACTTATAATAAGAATACCGATGAGATTTCCCAGGTGTTCAGCTTCTTATCGGCAGAAAATACGGATGAAAGAAATGATACGGCTCAACATGAGATTCGCCTGATAGAAGGAGATAAAAAAGGGAATCTGACATTTGCGGTGTACGGATATATGAACCGGGGCCAGCATGAAGGCGAAGTGGGAGTCGCTATTTACCATTATGATATTGAAACAAGCTCTGTGGAAGAAAAAGTATTTCTTTCTACTAACAAGTCCTGGGGAAACGCCATCGAAGAACTGGGGAAACTGGTCTATTACAATGTAGACGAAGATATGCTGTATGTGCTGGCAGATCATACACTTTACGAAATAGACGTGAAGAAAGATGAGCGGAACGTGCTTGCCAAGGAACTGGCGGATGACCAGTATGTGGTGTCGGAAGACGGCCATATTGTCGCCTATCAAAAGGATGGCCATATTGTGGTCAAAAATCTGGCTACCGGAAATGAAAGGACTGTTGAGGGAGGAGAAAATGAAACGATCCAGCCACTTGGATTTATCAAGAACGATTTTGTGTATGGGGTATCCAGAGAGGAGGATTCGGGAGAAACGGTATCCGGGACGGTCGTGAATCCTATGTATAAAGTAGAGATACAGAATAGTAAGAGCAAGGTCATCAAAACCTATGAACAGGAGAATGTTTATATTTTAGGAGCTCGGTTTGATGGAAATATGATCACCCTGGAGCGGGCGGCAAAAAGCGGCAATACCTACACAGCCGCATCAGAAGATTATATTACCAATAATACCCAGAAAGAAGAAAGCAACATTACTTTGGAGTCCTATTCTACAGATCTAAAGGGGACTCAGATGCGGCTGACCTACAGCGATGGGATCAGTGACAAGAATCCAAAGCTTTTAAAACCAAAGCAGGTGCAATCGGATGAGGCGATGACGATTGAATTTGATGATATTGACAACAGTGGGAAATGCTATGTCTACGGATACGGAAGACTTCAGGGAGTGTTTGAACAAGCGGGGGATGCGGTGAATAAAGCACGAGAATGTGAGGGAGTCGTTATATCTTCCAGCCAGGAATATATCTGGGAGAGTGGGAACCGGGATCTTACCTATACGATAGAAGGCAAAGACGGAGAGATAGAGACCATCCGAAGTCAACTGGCGGCGGGGACGGCGCCGATGGAGATCATAGATAAGCTCAGAGATGGAAACGGGCTGGATCTGACAGGATGCAGCTGTGAAGATTTGCTTTATATCATTAACCAGGACCGTCCGGTGATTGCGATGCAAAACGCAAAAGACGGAATCATATTGATCGGATATGAAGATTCTACGGTGATTTATGTTGACGGGAAAAGTGGAGAAAGACACAGCGCTTCCTGTGAAGAAATCGATAAAATGACGGCTGGAAGCGGACATACGTATGTAGGATGATAATTGGGGCCGGGGGATTTTTAAAAATCCCCCGGCCCTAATTAAAAATGCCCTGTCCCAAATTGAACGCTGTAACGTTTCAGCGCATAATATAAAACCAGTCCAAGGACTCCGCATGAAAGAATTTCGCCAATCCCTACGGTCAGCATCATGAAGGGGATCGGCAATGCTACGCCATATCCATAGCGAAGGACAAAAGGCACAATTACTGTATTGGCCAGTATTGGCGGTAGGGGAGCCATAAAGGGACTTTTTTCCCGCAACAAATAAGTAAAGACTGCGCCGATCAAGGTGGCCAGGCTTCCGCATAAAATGTCCGGAAGGATTGCGCCGCCCAGGATGTTTCCGATGAGGCAGCCGATAAATAAGCCGGGAACGGCAGCTGGGGTAAACAAGGGGAGAATGGTCAGGGCTTCTGCAAGGCGTACCTGTATCTCTCCAAAAGAAAAGGGCGCAAAGACATAGGTCAGCACCACATAGATAGCCGCGATCATGGCGGCCTGAGTCATGAAAGTAATTTTTTGATTTCTCATTTTGATTCTCCTTTAGTTTTGTTTTACGAGTGGAAGGTCTCGAACACTCGATTCATTTAACGCCGGGAATCGGCGGCAAGCCCTATAGACCTTGGTTTTAGAAGGGCTTTGCAACGGGAAATAGTATAGCACGGCGGCGGCAGGAAATCAAGAAAAGTACCAAAAAAGTCCCAAATTGGAAAATGAAAGCACTTTGCTATATGGAGAGTTGGGAATATGCTATTCTATATTAAAGTTTGAGTTGCATAATTCTTCCTTGAGTTTCATGCAATTGTTTTGAATACTAACTAGGAAAGAAGTATTAAGGTATTCAGCATCTACGTAGCCATGTTTTCCTTGAATGATTGCTTTATAATTTTTTCCATAATGTGAATTTAGTTCTTGGGCTTTTGCAATTTCGTCTTTACTGGGCTCATATTGAAAAAATAAATAAGCATATAGATTTCCTAAAATATTTTTGAAACTTTCCGAGCTTAGCAAAAGATTAAGTGTCAGTAAATCAGTGCTTTGAGCTTGTTTTTTGCGTATTTCTGATTCGAAATTTTCTACAGCATATTCACCACCATTCATTTTTTGAAAATACTTTTGTATTTCTTCTACATCCTTAAAATCTTTATCACAAATCCAGCCGAGATTGCCAGGCATTTCTAACCATAAGGATTGTATTCCTTCTATGCTTTTTTCTGTAAGTCCTGTTATTTGAGAAATATAGTGCGTATTGTGGGTGGTTTCATCTATATATCCTAGAAGATAATCGGGACTACAATTTAGCATATTACAGATGTTAATCAGCGTAATAAGCTCTGGAATATTTCGCCCCTGCTCCCAATTTCTAACAGTTTTCAAATGTACATCTAACCTTTCGGCAAATTCGTCTTGTGACTTGATGCCAATTTTTTTTCGACGATTTTTTAATCTGTTTCCAAATTTTTTAAGTTGTTCTTTGGATAGAGTATAAAAAGTATGCAATTTAATTTCCTCCATAAAGGCAAAATATTGAAAAAATGAAAATAATTGTACATCTATACTATATACTTTTTGAGATGTATAATCAAGGTGTAACAAGTTAAAAGATGTGAAAGGAGAAATGATGAAAAAAAGAAATATCACCAATCCTGATAGCGAAAAGCGCCTTGTATGTATTTCTGATTTTGCCGCTTATATAGGTGTGGGGAGAAATACAGCGTTGAAACTTGGAGAGGAAATAGGCTGTAAGGTAAAAATAGGCAAAAGAGTATTATTTGACTTGAAGAAAGCAGACCAGTACTTTAATTCTCTTACGGGGGTGAAATAATGCAAACAGAAAACAGAAATAACCGAGTACACACAGGGGATCGGTCCGGCAAGATTGAATTTCCAATAATGAACTTGTTGCCAGTAGGAAAAGAAAATGCGATTAGTACGCAGGAACTTGTCCGGCTGGCTGGCTGTAGATCAGCTAGAGAGTTGCAAGAAAGAATAGCCTTGGAACGAAATGCTGGGGCTGTGATATGTTCCGGTTCTGGCCGAGGGTATTGGAGGCCAAAGGATCGTCAGGAAATACAGGAATTTGTCAAGACCATGAATGCGAGGGCCTTAAATACGTTGAGGGCAGCAAAGAGCGCCAAAGCTGTGTTGAAGATCCCGGCGGGGCAGCAGGATTTTAATGCGGGAGTACAAGATGGGGAGAGTTAAGAAAACACCCTTTCCCGATTGGCAGACAAAAAAATCAAATGGCATAGAGGAACGATATGTACGCCTTGGCAATTCACAGTTAACGGATGAAAACGTAAATTTACTTTCTCATATAGCATTTCGAATGTATGTTTATATGTTATTAGAAAGCAGAGGTAGACAAGAATTTGAAATGCCTCGCCGGAAATATAAGAAATTTATGAGTGCAGGTGGAGCAAGTAAGGCAATTAGAGAGTTAGTGGAGCGGGGATTTATTGATGTTGTTCAACAGAATAAAAACCTCAGAAAAGCAAATGTGTATAGATTTTCCTGCCGGTGGAAAGGTACATAATTTTTATTTGGCTGTCTATGTAGCGAACAGTAAAAGGCCAATCTTGTCTATATAGCGACAGTGTAACAGTAAAAAAAGGGCCTACACTGTCGCTGTGTAGACAAGTTTCAGCGTTTTTTGATGAAATACACTGTCGCTGTGTAGACAGATATACTATATATAGCCATATATAGATTAAAAAAAGAGCCTGCCGCAAGCGGTCAAGCCCTCCACCTATTTTGATAGTCCAATTATAAGGGAGTGGGCCGCTTATGTCAATGAACCTTGAAAACAGAACAAACGAACAGCTTGTTGTGCTGATCCAGTCCGGGGAGAGTGAAGCGGATAATATGCTGCAGCTATGGCAGCAGAATCGGGGATTTATCGCAACGATAGCCCGGAAGTATACCAGCCTGGCTGAGATGGAAGATCTGGAGCAGGAGGGATATCTGGGATTGTGTGAAGCCGTGAGGCATTATGAGCCGGACAAAGGGGTTAAGTTCATCAATTACGCAGCCTTTTGGATCAAGCAGGCCATGAGGCGGTATATCGATAACTGCGGGGCTGTGGTTCGTCTACCTACCAATATTCATGAATGGATCAAAAAGTATAACCGGGTATTGCATGAATACCAGAAGGCCCAGCATGAATGGCCTTCAGATTGTGCCTTGTGTTGGCTTTTAGGTGTTGAGCGAGAGAAACTCCGGGCAATCCAGAAGGCGGCGAATATGAGGCAGATAGACAGCCTTAGCAGGCCGTTGGAGATGGAGAGCGAGGATTTAACTTTAGGGGATACTGTATCATCCGGGGAAGATCTGGAAGAAGACGCTTGCAGGCGATTGGATCGGGAAGATCTGAGGCGTACTGTCTGGGTTGCAGTAGATCAGCTACCCGGTGATCAGCCAGCCGTGATACGGATGATCTACCAGGAAGGCATGACCAGAATACAGGCAGGGGAAATCTTGGGGGATGGTAACGGGAAGGTTGGGATTGAGGAACACAGGGCATTGCGGACGCTACGTCTATCCCGCAGGAGTGGAAAATACCAGGCATATTATGAAGAATACTTGGCCGCCGCTCCGGTTCATCATGTGGGAGTAAGACGGTTTAAAGAAACTTGGACGAGCGAAGTGGAGCGAGAAGCATTGGGAGGTATGAATAATTAGAATGTTGATCCCCCCTATTAAATTCGAGCGAAGATATTTAGAATCTACTGGCTGGGGGTGACGTTTTCCAACCCTGAAGAGAAAAACAAGAAAGGGGGAAAATAATTGCCTACCTGCTGCCGATATGATACGATAGGAACAGGAACAACCGTGTTACAGGGTGGCTGACCTCTATTCTACATAGAATGGGGGTGGTGCTGATGGACAAGAAACCTTTTGATTTTAAAGACCTTATGGCCTTTGGAATGTTCATCCTGGCATTGCTGACATTCGTCTTTACGTTTATCAGATAATGTTTTAAGCATAGAAAAACCACCCCGGAAACTTTGGCGAGTGAAGAGGTGGTAATTTCTATGTTGCTGTTTACTTCATGAGGCCAACCACTTTGTGGCGGTTGTTCCTTTTGTGTCTTTAATATAGCATATCTGGCCGGATCATGCAAGGATTACTCTGGATTTGCGGAGTTTTCCCGCTTCATCCGTTCATCAATGGCCTTCTTGATATATCCGTTTACGGACTCTTTAGAACGATCGGCAGCAGCCTTGATTTCCTCATACTTTTCTTTCTGGACGTCCAGAGGGATACGCTTTAGTTTTGTCTTGGCATACTGCATATCATATTTTGCTTTGTCTTCTTTTGTCGGCATTTCTTCACCTACTTTCGTACACGATTTAGTGGGGGCCTCAAATATAAAGATACCTTTTCCACCTTACACTAGAAGTATAGCATATAATCAAGACTATGTACATAGTAAAAACAAATGAAAAACTACGTACATATTTGTACATTGTGTCAATGGACAATAAACTATGTACATAGTATAATGTAATCAAGATAAAGGTAAAGCCAACAGCGAAGGGTGAAAACGAAGTGGCGAGAGCGTACCGGAGACACCAACGTAATACCGGGCAAGGGTAAGGGGATAATGAGATGGTCAAGAAACCTTAGATAGCTTTAAGACCTGCCGGAGCTGTTGGAAGCCTGAAGGAGAAAGGAGATCAGAACATGACAGAAAGAATGGTTGTAAACCGAGTAAAGAAGCTGAAGGCATTAGAAGCCCAGCAGAAAGAGGTTGGCCAGCAGATTGAGGCGTTGAAAGCGGAGATCAAAGCGGATATGGAAAGGCAAGGCCTGGAAGAGCAGAAGGCTGGTGATTTTATCGTGAGATTCACCACGATGGTAACTGGCAGATTTGACAGCAAGGCGTTCCGGGCAGACCATGAAGCAATGTATAAGCGGTATGTGAAGCCGGTAGAGAGCCGGAGATTTTCAATAGCATGATGTACAGCCTCCAATTGATGGTGTTGCGCTTTATATTTTCTTCTGATGAAACCACAGATAGACGCAAGCAATAAGCGATACGCTAACGGGTGCAAAGCGAAGCGTAACCAAGAAGCTACCAAACCCGAAGCAAAGAGCAACCAAGAAACGACCAAACATGAACCTAATGAAAATGTAAATGAAAATGTAAAGGAAAAGAAAAAAATATATACGTGTGCATTTGAGACGCTATGGGCCGCATACCCAAGAAAAAGCCTTTGCCAGTGTATATTGGGCGAGTATAGCCGGAGCTACACTATAAACGCAGATACATAGTAGTACGAATCCGGTAGAAAGGATAGAAGTATATGAATGAAAAAAATAAGATTATTGAGAAATTCATCACGGAGATGTTGAAAGCTACAGTTGATGATTATATTGAGATAAAATATGTGTTGTTAAGTGGAAACGCCGATAAACCGGCTGTAATGAAATTCTTGAAGACAGCATTTGATCTGGTTGAATCTCATAGACCCTTGCTGATTGAAGTTAGCGAAAATAATGCTTAAGATTGAAGAAAAGATACTAGAAAACGACAGTCTTAAAAGGAGTGTGGAGAAAGGGGATTCCCTAAAAAGAGTAGGAAATAAAAATGCCCCGCAGTGCGGCAACACCACGGGGCGAAAACAGAAATAACCCAATACACACAAGATACCGGGCTATTTTGATTATAACCTTCATATAGTCCGGTTGCAAGCAGAATATTGACTGCTGCCATTGTAGCAGAGAAAGCGAGGACGATATGACAAGGATAGAACATATTTATGAACAGGCATTTCAAAGTTTGCCAGAAGGACAAGCGGCGGATGAAGGTTTGTCGGACGAGATAAAAGAGTATCTTCAGAATGTGATTTTACCAGTGCAAAACCGGGCCGAGCTGGAGGACTTAGTATATGCTGGCAGCAGTTATGGCCAGAAGAGCGGTTTCGTCAGCGGCTTTCGCTATGCGGTGGCCTTGTTGGCGGAGAGCCTTGTCTGAGGGGGGGATCGCATGGCAACAGATAAGAGAGGGAGAAAGCTCCCTAAAGGAATCAGGCAGCGATATGATGATTTTGAAGGGCGTTTTATGTATCAGGGGAAAAGGTATCTGGTACATGGGAAAACTGTTACAGAAACCCAGAAAGCCATGACAGATTTGAAATATAAGCTGGAGCACGGGCTGTTTGTGATGAAAGAGAAGATCACGCTAAACGAATGGTATCAGACCTGGCTAGAAGAGTATAAGAAAAACAGGGTAAAGATAGGGACTTATACCAGCTACGAGAAATACTATAAGAGTGTGATCAAGGAACGGCTGGGCAGCAGGGAGATCACAGAGATCCGGGGCGAGCATATCCAGAAGTTATATAACGATCTGGTGAAAGACGGATATGCTCTCTCCAGTATCAAGATTGTATCTGCGGTACTGAATGGCTGCTTTAAGCAGGCTGAAAGAAATGGTTTGATAGAAAGAAATCCGGTGCGGCTGGCAGAATTGCCACGGCAGACGGAGAAGCCAACCCGCCAGGCTATGACAAGGGAGCAACAGGCATTGTTTATGGAATATGCCCAAGAGAGTTATTTATACCATTTCTTTGAGGTTATGCTGCGCACTGGAATGAGAAAGGGGGAAATGCAGGGGCTTAAGTATTCTGATATAGACCGCAAACAGAATGTGATCCATGTCCGCCGCACATTGAAGTATATCGAGGGCAGGGGATATGTAGAGGACACGCCCAAAACCCGCACATCTACCAGAGATATTCCATTGACTGCTGCCGTGCTGGAGCATATAGAAGCGCAGCGGAATTATTGGGGATTTAAGGTTGTGAAGATGGATCAATATCTGTTTTGCAATGAGAACGGCGGCCCGATTAGCCGGGAACGGGTGCAGGCAGAAATTGAACGCACGATCAAACGGATCAGGGCAGCAGGCCATGATTTTCCTAGAATCACTTCTCATGTCTTCCGTCACACCTTTGCCACAAGAGCGATAGAGGCAGGTATGCAGCCGCAGGTGCTAAAAACTATCCTGGGGCATAGTTCCTTGGCTATGACGATGGATCTGTATAGTCATGTACTGCCAGATACAAAGGCAGAGGAAATGGAGAAGATTGCAAGTGTATTTTAGGGGCCTGCTGCCCCCTTTTTTATCTCTGGACAGTACCAAAAAAGTACCAAATTAGTACCAAATTGCACACACAAGGATAAACCGCAATAAAATAAAAAGTCCCGGAAACGCCGCATTTCCGGGAGATAATGACAAAAGATAAATCTATATAAATAGGTAGGTTTAGAAGTTTTGTTTTACGAGTGGAAGGTCTCGAACACTCGATTCATTTAACGCCGGGAATCGGCGGCAAGCCCGATAGACCTTGGTTTTAGACGGGCTTTGCAACGGGAAATAGTATAGCATTATCCCCATGCTTTCGTCAAGCGTGAAGCTTGACTTTTCCCTATTTTCAACTATACTGTTACTAGAAAATAAGGAACAGAGAGGATATATAATGGTACAGGAGAAGATTATCCCTAATCATATGGACATTTACTGGCATGATTATGCTGACAAAACGGAAACTGTTCCAATCACGGAGGCAAGTATGATCGAGAAGTCCACACTGGTTGGCCGTGTGGGCCTCATGTTATTAGCCTGCGGGACAGGCGCGTGGAGGGTCAGAAGTTCCATGAATACGGTGGCGAAATGTCTTGGATTGACCTGCCACGCCAATATTGGATTGATGTCTATCGATTATAGCTGTTTTGATGGAAACCGCTCTTTTTCGCACTCTTTGAGCTTGAATAACACAGGAGTCAACACCTTAAAACTAGACCGCCTGGAACGATTTGTGAAGAAATTTCCTCAAGAGGGAATCCAGATGACGGCGGAGCAGCTGCATTCCCGTTTGGATGAGATCAATCAATCGGGGAATTTATATACGCCCGTTTTGCTGGGGCTGGCCTCGGCCTTGGCCTGCGGCGCATTTACCTTTTTGCTGGGCGGCGGGATCATCGAAATGATCTGTGCGTTTATCGGCGCCGGGATCGGGAATTACCTAAGATGCAGATTGCTGCAGCGCCACTATACATTATTCTTGTGCATTGTATCGTCTGTGGCGCTGGCATGCCTGGCTTATACGGCGGCGCTTCGGGCGGCAGAGTCTTTGTTCGCGGTACCTGTACAGCATGAGGCCGGATATATCTGCGCAATGTTGTTCATTATCCCAGGTTTTCCTTTTATTACCAGCGGAATTGACTTGGCAAAGCTGGATATGCGTTCTGGCTTGGAAAGACTTGCCTATGCGGTTATGATCATTGTGGTGGCCACTGTTACAGCGTGGATCTTGGCAGTGATCTTGAAACTGGAACCAGAAGATTTTGTGGCATTGTCTCTGGGACCAGCGCTGTTGTTTGGATTGCGGCTGATCGCAAGCTTTTGTGGGGTATTCGGATTTTCTATTATGTTTAACAGCCCGGTGCCTCTTGCGGCGACAGCGGCGCTGATCGGCGCAGTGGCGAATACATTGCGTCTGGAGCTTGCGGAGCTTGATGCGTTTCCGCCTGCCGCGGCGGCGTTTATCGGTTCTTTAACAGCAGGACTTCTGGCGTCTCTCCTGACCAAGCGGCTGGGATATCCCAGGATCGCGATCACAGTGCCATCCATTGTGATCATGGTGCCGGGGATGTACCTTTACCGGGGCGTCTATAATCTGGGGGAAATGTCCCTGACTCCATCGGCCTCCTGGCTGGCCTCTGCCCTTTTGATCATTCTTGCCCTTCCGCTGGGATTGATTTTTGCCAGGATCATTACGGACCGGTCATTCCGGCACTGTACATAAAGGGATATCAGCGGAGAGTGACCTTTAAAAATTGGAAACAATATGGTATAATGGGCGAAAAGTATGTGCCAAGAAAAGGAGCGGAAAATAAAGATGAAACTTACACAGATCAGAGATTTATATAAGAACAGAGAGAAATATCTGGACCAGAAAATAACGGTGGGCGGCTGGGTCCGGAGTATCCGGGATTCCAAGACATTTGGGTTTATTGTTGTCAACGATGGGACATTTTTTGAGCCGCTGCAGGTAGTTTACCATGATAAAATGGAGAATTTCGCGGAAATTTCTAAGCTGAATGTAGGAGCGGCGATCATCGTGACCGGAACACTGGTGGCCACGCCCCAGGCAAAACAGCCTTTTGAGATCCAGGCGGATACGGTAGAGGTAGAAGGAGCTTCCGCGCCGGAATATCCGCTTCAGAAGAAGCGGCACAGCTTTGAGTATTTGAGGACCATCGCTCATCTGCGCCCCAGGACAAACACATTTCAGGCGGTTTTCAGAATCCGCTCTCTTGCGGCTTATGCGATCCATAAGTTTTTCCAGGAGAGAGATTTTGTTTATGTGCACACTCCGATCATTACGGGAAGCGACTGCGAAGGGGCAGGTGAAATGTTCCGGGTGACGACCTTGGATATGGAAAATGTACCTAAGGACGATCAGGGAAAAGTAGATTATGCCCAGGATTTCTTCGGGAAAGAAACCAGCCTTACAGTCAGCGGCCAGCTTAATGCAGAGACCTATGCTCAGGCTTTCAGAAATGTATATACATTTGGCCCAACTTTCCGGGCTGAGAATTCCAATACGACCCGCCATGCGGCAGAATTCTGGATGATCGAGCCGGAGATTGCGTTTGCTGACCTGGAGGATGATATGGATCTGGCGGAAGCTATGTTGAAGTACGTGATCAACTATGTGCTGGAAGAGGCGCCGGAAGAGATGAACTTCTTCAACTCCTTTGTGGACAAGGGGCTTCTGGAGCGGCTCAACAACGTGGTTTCCTCTGAATTTGCCAGAATAACCTATACCGATGCCATAGAACTTTTGGAGAAGAACAATGACAACTTTGAATACAAAGTATCCTGGGGCATTGACCTGCAGACAGAGCACGAAAGGTATCTGACCGAGCAGATCTTCAAGCGGCCGGTATTTGTGACGGATTATCCAAAAGACATCAAGGCTTTCTATATGAAGCAAAACGAGGATGGGAAAACGGTGGCGGCTGTTGACTGCCTGGTTCCGGGAATCGGAGAGATCATCGGCGGAAGCCAGAGGGAAGACGATTATGGGAAATTAAAGGCAAGGATCGAAGAACTGGGAATGGCAGAGGAAGACTATCAGTTCTATATGGATCTGAGAAAATACGGGTCCACCCGCCACGCAGGATTCGGACTTGGCTTTGAGCGTTGTATCATGTATCTGACAGGAATGACAAATATTCGCGATGTGGTTCCGTTCCCAAGAACGGTAAACAACTGCGAGCTGTAAAAGTGTTCAAAAAGGGACAGGGCATTTTCAATTTGGGACGGGGGATTTTTAAAAATCCCCCGTCCCCAATAGGAGGTTTCATATGAACATTTTAGTTGTAGATGATGAAAAGGAAATTGCGGACGTTATTGAATTGTATCTTCAGAATGACCAGTATAATGTATACAAGTTTTATACCGGCCAAGAGGCCTTGGATTTTCTGAAGAGTACGAAGGTGGATCTGGCAATTCTGGATATTATGCTTCCGGATGTAGACGGCTTTCAGATTCTGAAAATGATCCGGGAGAAATATACCTTCCCGGTGATCATGCTGACGGCGAAGACGGAGTATATGGATAAGATCACAGGACTTACCTTGGGGGCGGACGACTATATTCCTAAGCCCTTTAATCCCCTGGAGCTGGTTGCTCGAGTAAAAGCCCAGATCCGCAGATATACCCAGTATAATGACGGGGGTAAAGACACGGGAGACGTAATTGATTTTGGGGGCCTGCTCCTGGACCGGACCTCCCATGAATGTGTCTATAATGAGGTCCCGCTGACGCTGACCCCCATTGAATTTGACATCTTGTGGCTGTTATGCGAGAACCGGGGAAAGGTGATCAGTTCAGAAGAACTGTTCGAGAAGGTCTGGCATGAGAAATACTACAAAAACAGTAACAATACAGTAATGGTGCATATCCGGCATCTGCGGGAGAAAATGAATGCGCCTACCGGAAAATCCGACTTTATCAAAACGGTGTGGGGAGTGGGATATAAGGTTGAAGAGTAATTATCGGAAACTAAAATTCAGTATTCTTCTGCAGACGGTCCTGGTCACGGCTGTCACCGTCCTGGTGGGCGGCGTGATCCTCAACTATGTGATCGATGGAGTATATAATGAGAGCTTTGGCCGGATTTTTGTGAAAGTGCTGACATCTATGAACGTGGAGGAGCAGACCGCTATCGATTTATATTGGCGGCTGATCGGCGACAATAAAGAGTTCTTTATGATCGTTGGATTTTTGCTCTTGTTTTCGCTGTTCTTTTACGCGGCCCTCTCCAAAATGACTCGGTATCTGGATCAGGTAGGAGAAGGGATTGAAAATATCGTATCTGACTCCACAGAACCGATCCATCTGATCACGGAGTTAAAGCCCATCGAACTGCGGCTAAATGAGATCAAAGCGACTCTTAAACGGCAGGAATTGGAGTCGGAGGAAGGGGAAAAGAAGAAAAATGACCTGGTCCTGTTTCTGGCTCATGATTTGAAGACCCCTTTGACCTCTATTGTGGCCTATCTGAGCATGATCGATAACTATCCGGAAATGGATCCGGCGGAACGGGAGAAGTATGTCCATATTGCTTTGGAGAAGTCGGTCCGGTTAGGAGAACTGATCAATGAGTTCTTCGATATCACCCGTTATAATCTCCAAAATATTGAGTTGGAACCAGTGGAGATCAATCTTACTATGATGCTGGAGCAGCTTGCAGACGAGCTCTATGGCGTGCTGCAGGAAAAGCAGCTTCGCTGTGAAGTGGAAGTGGAAGAGAATCTGGAAGTATATGGAGACCCGGACAAGCTTGCGCGGGTGTTTGACAATATCCTGCGAAATGCGGTGGCCTACTGCTATGAAAATACGGTCATCCAGATCCAGGCGGTGAAAAAAGGGGACACGATCGAAATTACATTTACCAATGAAGGAGATAAGATTCCAGGGGCGATGCTCCAGACCATTTTTGAGAAGTTTTACCGGGTAGACGGCTCCAGATCCAGTGGGACCGGCGGAGCAGGGCTTGGACTCGCTATCGCCAAAGAGATCGTGGAACTCCATGGCGGAAGCGTTCAGGCCAGAAGTGATGATGTAAAGACCAGATTTATCGTTACACTGCCATCAAAAAATACACAGGAGCAGGAAGAAGGAAAAGAAGATGAAATTCATTCACATCGCAGACGTGCATTTGGGGGCAGAACCGGACGCAGGAAGCGCGTACACCCAAAGCAGGGGAAGAGAGATATGGAACAGCCTGGAGAAGATCGGGGAGCTGTGTAGAGAAGAAAAGGCGGAGCTGCTTTTGATCGCGGGAGACCTGTTTCATAGACAGCCTCTTCTGCGGGAATTAAAGGAGGTAAATTCCTGCTTGGGAAGTCTTCCCTCCACTCAGGTTGTGCTTATTATAGGAAATCATGATTATCTGAAGACGAGTTCTTACTACCGGACATTTCGCTGGGCGGAAAATATCCATCCACTTTTAAGCGAAGAAATCCAATGTATTGAATTTCCTGGATTTTCTACGGCCGTATACGGCTGCAGCTATCATTCGAGGGAGATTTCTGGTAAACCTTATGACGGCTTTTACGCTCCCGGCAGGCAGGCTTATGAGATCTTGCTGCTTCATGGCGGAGACGACAAGCATATGCCGATAGACCCCAAAGAGCTTCTTAAGCTGGGGTATACATATGTTGCGCTTGGGCATATCCATAAACCCCAGGAACTGGCCGCTGGGAAGATCGCTTACAGCGGAGCGCTGGAGCCGATAGATAAAAATGATACAGGACCTCATGGGTATATTAGAGGAGAGGTCACAGACAAAGGATGTCAGATCCAGTTTGTACCGGCGGCCGGGAGAGAATACCGGGATTTGAAAGTGGGAGTTACCCGGGATATGACAGGGCACCAGGTAAAAGAGGCGCTTCGGCGGCAGATCGAACAGCAGGGAATGCAGCATATGTATAAAGTCTGCCTGGAAGGATTCCGGGATCCGGACATCTTGTTTGATCTGGAGGCTTTTGATATCTATGGGAATGTGGTGGAATTGTCAGATGAGACCAGACCGGCCTATCATTTTGAGAAACTAAAGCTGCAGAATCAGGAAAATATCCTTGGCGCGTTTATTGGAGAATTGGAAAACGCCGGGGAAGCGACCATAGAATACAGAGCTTTGTGTGAGGGAGTACGGGCTCTGATGGAGACAAGAAGAGACGAAGTATGAAGATTTGCAGATTGAGAATAAAAAATTTTGGAAAGCTGAAAAATCGGGATTTTGACCTGTCTGAGGGAATTCAGCTTTTCTATGGGGAAAATGAATCGGGAAAATCAACGATCCACACGTTTATTAAAGGGATGCTGTTTGGGATAGAACGAGGAAGAGGAAGAGCTTCCCTCAACGATACGTTCAGTATTTATGAACCTTGGGACGACCCATCCCATTACCGCGGATCTCTGCAGTTTGAGAGTGGAGGAAAACATTTCTGGGTTCATCGGAATTTTGATAAATATTCTAAGAAAGCGGAGCTGATCTGTGAAGAGGACGGGGAAGAGTTTTCCATCGAAAAAGGAGATCTGGATATGCTGCTTTCCGGAATGGACAGAGCTGGTTATGAGAATACCATATCGATCGGCCAGTTAAAGGCAGAACCGTCTCAGCCACTGGCAGTAAGGCTTAAAAATTTCGCAACAAATTATTATGCTGCCGGAGCCAGCGATCTGGACCTTCCGGCCGCGCTTGAACGGCTGGAGGAACGCCGCCGCCAGATTGACCGGGCAAAAAAAGAATTTGTCCAGAAACGGCAGAAAAAGAGGGAGCAGATTGAGCAGGAGGCATCCTATATATGGAGGGAGATCCATAAGCTTCAGGAGGAAGAGGACGTGCTGGAAGCAGAGATCGTGTCCCGCCGGGAGCATTTTGCCAGAGAAGAGCAGGAGAAAAAAGGGGTCATGGATGAGATCCGCCCGTCTAAGTGGAGGATTCATCCGGTAGAAATCCTGTTATTTATTTTGATCGTCGTTTTTTCTTTCATCCTGATTCAGCGCCCCTGGAATTATCTGGTAGCAATTGTGCTGTTTCTGTGCTGCGGCATTTATGTGTGGAACCGTCTGAAGGTAGGAAAAGGACAAGAGAAAACGGAACCGGAGAAACTTCTGGAAGAGATTACGCCGAAAGAGGAAAAGGAACCGCTGGAACGGCTGGTATGGGAAAGAGACCATCTGAGGGCGGAGCGGAAAGAAAAGCAGATCCAGTATGATAATCTCCAGGAACAGCTGGAAGAACTGGAAGAAGTAGGAAGAGAAGCGAAAGAGCTGGACCAGCAGAGAGAGGGGGTTCTTCTGGCAGTAGAGAAACTGAATGAAGTATCTCAGAAACAGCAAGGGAAGCTGGAAGGAGCGTTAAACGCAAAGGTTTCCGAGATCATGAAAGAGATTACCGGAGGAAAATATACCCGCTTTTTGGTGGAGGAACCTCTGAAATTAAGTCTGATCTTAGAGGACGGCAGGAAAGTCGGAATCGAGAAACTAAGCCGGGGGACCATAGAACAGATTTATTTTGCTCTGCGGATGGCCGCGGGAGAGCTGCTGTATGAAGAAGAGTATCCGGTGCTCTTAGACGATACTTTTGCGTACTATGATGACGAACGGCTTAAGAATACGCTTGCCTGGCTGGAGAAAAATAGAAAACAGGTAATCATTTTCACCTGCCAAAACCGAGAGGAGGAAGCGCTTCTGGCGTTGGACATCTCATATAAAAAGGAGGTCGTTTAGACCTCCTTTCAGACTGTAGACAAAGTCCCCGGTTTACACCGGGGCTTTTCTATTGTAGTTATCAACATTTCAATGATTCTTCCGGTTTTTATCAAGAA